>CAZPVB010000017.1:0-36487 GCA_964589855.1 uncultured Bacteroidales bacterium | reverse complement strand
CATTATAAGAAAACGACGAGTGCAAGGCTTGCGATGACTGAAAAACAGGAGTTTAATTTTCGTAAATGACTGCATTGAAGGCGAGCATAACGCAACACTTGACGTTTTCTTGCAAGTACTAATTACCAATCACCAGCCTTCGTGTCAGAAACCCTGAATCACCCATTTGAATCTTCATCAGGTAAACTCCAACAGGTAATTGCGAAACGTCAATCTTCTGTTGGTGCTTGCCGGTTGTTCGTTGTTCAGACCATACCTGAAAAACTGACAAAGCAAATTTACCCCAGTGGTGGGTTTTACTATGCGAAGGGTATTGTTTTTTTGTCGAAACAAATTTCCGTTAAAGTTGTACCTTTAAACAAGAAAATAAGTTTTGGTGATGCAACAATCCGGTTAGTCCGTATAAGAAAATAATAAGATGAAGTTGAAACAGATAAGTATTTTGTCTGTTGCTGCGTAAAACATTGACATTTAGTAAATCCTGTTAACTGCTTTTATCTAAGAATTAAAATAATCCTACAAATGAAGCGTACCTGTATTATAATTCTCTTTTTTATCAGCACTGGCGTTACGGCTCAAACTGATGCTATCAAACAACTGCCTCTTGACAGTTTATTTTCATACCTTGAAAATGAGATCAACGACATCAATACCTCCCATCGCTTCGATGAAACTTACGATGCTGCGTATTTTGCGCTCAACAAAGCTCTACAGGAAGGCAAACCGGAAGACATTGCCCAGGCGCATAATTTAATCGCATCATACCACTATTTCAGTGTTCATAGCAACAATCCTGACTCTACTTATTTTCATGATAAAAAGACACTTGACTACCTGCTTTTGACGGATGATTTAGAAAAAATTGCCAGGGCTTACGACCGGGTGGGCAAAGACCTGGTAAGTTTAGGCAGGTTTTTGCAGGCGGAAGAAAACCTGTTTGAAGTGGTTCGCATCTACGAAGAGCTGGAATTACCCATGGAGGTCGGCAGAGCCTATGCCAGCCTGAATTACCTGTTTCGCGAATCGCAGGATTACGAGCAGGCGCTGTTTTATGGAGAAAAATCGCTTGAATTGATCGAAGCCAATCATACCGATGAGAATGAACTCATTCAACCCTTGCTTGGCTTAATTCACACCTACCCCAAGGTAGAGCAGGCCGAACTTGGCCTTGAAAAAGCACAGCAGGTTGTGGATATTATTACCCGCAGGTACGATGTGGAAGATAACGTACACATGGCCAATGTGCGCGCCTGGCGGGGAAAGGTGTATGTTGCACTCGAAGATTATGAAAAGGCTTTGGAAGATTTTTTCTACTCCTGGAACGTGATTAAAACGATTGTGAAAACGGAAGAAGAAGCCGACGGATGGAAAGGCGACATTGGCAATGTTTACAGATTGCAGGGTAAATACGGTGAAGCCATTCCCTATATTATGGCTTCTTTGATACATCATCAGGAAAGAGGGATTAATAACTGGGAAATGCTGGAGAATTATCAGTTTTGGCTGGCAGAATGCTATGAAAAAACCAATCAGCCCGATTCTGCATTGTTTTATACAAACAACGCACGGCATGCACAAAACCAGAGAATCACGGAGGAGCTGGCTGCTGTAAAAAGCGAACTCAGAATAAAATACGACAGCGACAAAAAAGAGGCAACCATCAGTGAACAGATGGCTCAGATCAGGCAACAGAATCAGATTCAGCGACTTAGCCTGGGCATTGGCGGGCTTTTGATTTTACTGCTCGGAAGCGGCTTTTTTACCTATCGCAATAATCTTCGAAAAAACCAGCAACTGCAGATACTCAATGAAGATCTGGCCGTAACCAATCATCAGCTCGATCAGCGAAATGCACAGAACGAACTCTTACTTAAAGAAATACATCATCGCGTAAAGAACAACCTGGAAATCGTTTCCAGCTTGCTGGAATTGCAGTTGCACCAAACCAACGACCTGGCAGCTCAGTCGGCCATGAAGGAAAGCCAGAGCCGCGTAAGGTCTATGGGCATTCTGCACCAGAAACTGTTTCGGGGCAATAATTTGATGGCCATCGAGATGAAAGAGTATTTTCAGAATTTAACGGAAAATCTGCTGGATGCCTTTAACGCATCAGAAAAAGTAAAAGTGGATTACCAAATGGAACCCATCGAGCTCGATGTGGACACCGCCCTGCCTATTGGTCTCATTGTAAATGAAGTAATGACCAATTCGTTGAAATATGCCTTCACTAAAAATGGCAACGGAAAGATCCAGTTAAGCTTAAAACCTTACGATGAGCACCATCTCCATTTAAGCATTGCCGATGATGGTGTGGGGAAAGATGAAACCGGAATGGTAAAGGGTACCGGTTTCGGCACCCAGCTCGTTTCGCTCCTCACCCGCCAGCTCGGTGGCACCATGCAGGAAGAGATCATCAACGGCACCCGGGTATCGTTTCTTTTGAAGAGGGCGGGGTAATTATACTGCGTCGTCCCACGGCTTCAGTTCACCCCGTCACTGGATGATCGATGTTTGAAGTCCGAAGACGGAAGACCGAAGAAGAATGGTGCCAGAACGCACTGAACTGCATTTTAAGCAGGCGAATAGTCGATAAAAGATCGAAGATGTAAGTTGGAAGCTGGAAGTTTCAGTCGGCAGTGCAAAAACTATCTAATATCCATTAAATCAGTTGAATAACCCCAGAGGGTTGAGGAACAATATCCCGGGTTGCCAACCCCGGGTTAAGGTGCGCACGATGATTTTTGCGCTGGCGCAGGATGTTGATCAAGGCACCAATGTTATTTCCAGCGCAAAACGCAATTACGATTATCAGAACATTACCAATACTCATCCACCTGTCATTGTTTCAGTGACGGGGTCGCTCGAAGCGCTTCCAACACTGTCATCGGCGCAGGTTCTAACTCGTGGGACGAGCTGAAAGTCGTCCAACGAGGTCGTCTTCCCATGGCAATAAGCCCTTCGGACGACAAAAAAGTTCTGATTCTTCAGGATATCAGACCATGGGGATGGTCTGATCACTTTACTTTATCCCATCTTTATCAACCAGTCATAGTATGATCATGACTGGAATTGTTTACACGTTTTTTTCCTCTTTCTGGCAGGAAAACCTCAGGTAAAAACAATCATCAGTCAGCAAGCATTCCTTTTTGTTATTCTTTCAAATAAAATTTAACTTTAGACCATCCAATTCAATGGTATGATCATGATAAGAATAGCAAATATTACCCAAATGCTGGGATTGATTTCTCTCATTTTATCACTCCACAGTTGCAGCAAAGATCCTTTGGAAAACGTGGAAGACCCCGATGAGGTTATAGAAATTCCGGGTTTTAATGGTGAAGGTCTTATTGTACCCATAAAAATCAATAACCAGAA
The DNA here is from genome assembly GCA_964589855.1 of uncultured Bacteroidales bacterium. Taxonomy (GTDB): domain Bacteria; phylum Bacteroidota; class Bacteroidia; order Bacteroidales; family UBA7960; genus SKVR01. The sequence goes on along the minus strand of CAZPVB010000017.1, from coordinate 33,112 downwards.
TAAAATCATTGGATATTATCAGCCAGGAGAACAGGGGCCTGATGCCAATGACCCTTTCGATGGAAAGAGGCAGAAAGGTTTTTTAGTACAGCATGATGGGGAGGGATTTGTGCCTCTTGATCAACCATCTCATGTTGTAAACAGACCACGCGATTTGAATGATCATGGTCTGATCGTAGGAGAGTTTATTACGGAAGATAATTATAATGTTTCCGCCAATATGTCTCCTACTTATGCTTTTTCCATGAACGCTGATGGTACTGATTTTAAAAATCTTCATCCCTCAAATGCTTATTATTCCTCTGCTACACATGTTACCAATCATCCATCTGTTTTAGGTCATTACAGCACTACTGAACAGGGTTCAGTGGCCTGCATCTTCAGGGGAGATAGTGTGGTCGATCTGGTTGACTCCAATCAGTTGCTCTTTTCGAGAGTACATGCTGTAAATCAGGAATATGCTATACTGTATACATACAATGGTAACATCAGGCAATATTATGCCTATCATTTTCAGGATGAATCACTTGTTTTGCTGGATATTCATCCTTTAATTGCGGATATGTCATCTATTTTTGCCCTCAATGAGCAGGGGATTGCTGTTGGATATTCGGTTGATTTTTCACAAAGCGATGCTTTTATTGGGATGATGTATAATATGAACAACCAAGAACTTACGTTGTACAAAAATTCCAATAACGTGGGTGGTAGTACTTTTGTTGGCTATAAATTCATGGATATCAATGAGAACAACATTATAACCGGGTTTGCCGAAAGACCTTATGAAGGAGGATTTTTGCAGTCGAGAGCCTTGCTTACCGACCAGCAGTTTCAGCGTGTTTGGGATATAACGCCCTATAATGGAAATGCCTACAGCGAAATGGTTTCTCTGAATGATAATGGCATCGCACTGGGATATCTGGGCATTCCCAAAAGAAATCAGGTGGTGAATAAGATGATGGTTATTGATGTGAACAGTTATTAAATTTCATGTGTTTATAATTTTCCACAATTTGTATTAGAACGCTGATAACAATGATTTTAAAGATAATCACTGATAGAAAAAATCTGCGTAAATCAGCTCAATCTGTGTTATCTGCGTTCCATTATTTTGCTAATGATCATCCTCGGGTGTGTTTAAATAATAATCATGGCGGTTTGATGTGTTTAAAATTTATTTCACGCAAAGTCGCAAAGTCGCAAAGAGATTTTAATCATCCACGAGTGTGTCAATAGTATCTGCATAGGTCGATTCATCATTGTAAGATCCTTCCCTTTTGGTTGATCAAAAAGGTATTAAACGGGGAGTGGTAAGATACACAAAAACATACTTTTCAGCAAATATTCGTCGGGCACAGGGGATGCAAAAGAATCCTGATTGATTATTCAAAACCAATGGTCTCACCATTAATAATTCTTACCTTAGCGCAAAAATTGAATAACTGATAAGTGTCTTTTTGTGTTTAAGAAAATGTCCGCAAATATAAACAAAACATTTTTTTAAGTGTTTCTTGCATCATACAATCAAATTTTAACAATTTATGGATACATTTACCGATAGGTATCAAGGTGAATCAAACTCTGTAGCATACTCTGAAACAGAAAAGTATAAAGTTGTCGGTGATTTTTACGAACGGTATGAAAAGATTCTGGCAGGAGGTTCGCCCAAGGCAGTAAGTCTGCACAGAAACAGGGGTAAACTTACAGCCCGTGAAAGAATTGAAAAATTACTTGATACAGATTCTCCATTTATAGAATTGTCTCCATTTGCTGCGATGGAACAGTACGAGGATCAGTTTCCTTCCGCAGGCATCATCACCGGAATAGGAAAGGTAAATGGTATTTTCGTAGTAGTTGTTGTGAATGATGCCACCGTAAAAGGGGGTACATACATAAGGGAAACAATAAGAAAGCACATCAGAGCACAGGAAATTTCCATAGATAATCATCTGCCTGCCATCTATCTGGTAGACAGTGGTGGCATTTTTTTACCTGAACAGGCACGCGTTTTTCCCGACAAAGATGACTTTGGACGAATATTCAGCAATCAGGCACGCATGTCGGCTATGGGAATCCCTCAGATAGCTGTGGTGATGGGTTCGTGCACTGCCGGTGGTGCTTACATACCGGCCATGTGCGATGAGAGTATTATCGTAAAAAACCAGGGAACCATATTTATTGGCGGACCACCCCTGGTTAAAGCCGCTACGGGTGAGGAGGTTACAGACGAGGAGCTAGGTGGGGGAGATGTACACGCCAAAATATCCGGAGTAGTAGATCATTTGGCTGAAGATGATGCACACGCATTGGAGATATGCCGAAATATTGTACAAACGCTTCCGGCTCCTCAAAAGCAGGTTGTAAACAGAATTCAACCCCAACCACCTGTTTTTCCATCAGATCATATCTATCAATATGCCGTAGACGCTGCTGCAGCAGATCATTCCAGGATCATCGAGATCCTTGTTGATGGTGGTGATTTTCAACCTTTTAAACCCGAATATGCCAAAACGATTATCACTGGTTTTGCCCACATCGATGGATATCAGGTCGGAATTATCGCCAACAATGGTGTTGTGTTTTCTGAAACAGCGCGCAAGGCAGCACATTTTCTTGAGTTGTGCAACTTTCGTAAAATACCTGTGATCATGCTACAAAACATTACCGGGTTTATTGTGGGAAAAAAATACGAGCATGAAGGCATAGCCCGCGATGGTGCCAAATGGATCCATGCTGTATCAAACAGCACCGTTCCATTGATTACCATCGTAACCGGTGGATCTTACGGCGCAGGAAATTATGCAATGGTTGGCAGGGCCTTCGATCCCCGTTTCCTGTTTATGTGGCCACAATCCAAAATAGGCGTAATGGGTGGCGATCAGGCCGCCAAAGTCCTTACACAGATCAAAAAATCGAAAACAAGAAATGCACACAACAACACAAACGAGAAAGACACCCTTTCCGAAGACCAGCTGTTTCAGCAGATAAAGGAAAAATATGATGAGCAAAGTTCTGCTATTTATTCTACCAGCAGAATATGGGATGATGGCATCATTGATCCGGCACACACCCGCAAAATACTTTCCATCGTTCTGGAAGTGATCACCAACAGACAATGGCCCGAATTCAAACCCGGTATATACAGAATGTAAAGTTTTTGGTTCTGAAAAACACCTGTCTTCTTTCGTGTTTTTCAGGAGCATTCATCAACAAAAAGCATAGGATATAATTATAATGAAGCAATACGAAAATATTAAACTTACTTTTAAGGAAGACCTGGCATTGTTGGAACTCAACCGCCCCGAAAAGCGAAATGCCATCAACGGGCAAACCATGGATGAACTGATTGATGCCATGCAGCAAATTCAAATGCACAATAGTATTCGTATGGTTTTTTTAACCTCCGTAGGAAAAGATTTCAGTGCCGGTGCCGATTTGCAATGGATGCGTGATACGCAGGATATGAACGTGGATCAGATACAGCAGCAAAACCAGAAACTCCATAAGATCTTTAGTTTATGGTTTGATATGCCATTTTTTACCTGTGCCAGAATCCGTGGCAATGTGGTGGGCGGAGCCCTGGGTTTGGTATCTGCTTCTGATTTTGTAGTGGCGCATCCCGAAACAAAATTCAGGTTCTCAGAAGTAAGTCTTGGCCTGCTGCCTGCCACCATCGCCCCTTTTGTGTTGCAAAGAACACAAAGCCGGTTCATCAGAAATGCCATGCTTACCGCTGCCCCTTTTCATGCCTATGAAGCACTCAATGCTTTCCTGGTAGATGTGGTGGCAGATGATATGCTGGCAGAAAAAATCATAGATGAATATCAGAACAATATCAGAAAAAATGAACCCAATGCTATGGCCAAATGTAAACTACTGATCAATGATCTTGTCATGGGTCGCATTGAACAACCCATTGAAGGGTATACAACCCGTTTGCTGGCCGAAGTTAGAAAATCTGATGCTGCTGTCGGGAGGATCGAAAAGTTTTTCAAAAAAAGTTTGTAAATGAAGATGAGGATGAAGAAAGTACTGATTGCCAACCGGGGTGAGATCGCCATCCGGATCATGAAAACACTCAAAGAACTGGGAATAGTTAGTGTTGCCTTGTATACCGAACCCGAAGCAGATGACCTCCATGTAAAAATGGCAGATGAGTCTTTTTTACTCAAAGGAAATACACTGAATGATCATTGGTTAAATATTGATCAGATCATTGATATTGCCAAAAGAGTAAAGGCAGATGCCATCCATCCGGGATATGGTTTTCTGTCAGAAAATCATCTTTTTGCAAAGGCTTGTGAAGAATCTGGTATTGTCTATATTGGTCCTCATAGCAAGGTAATTGAAAAAATGGGCAGCAAAACCATTTCTGCTCACATTGCTGCAAAGGCAAATATTCCGCTGCTTCCCCGCATAGAAGGTTCGCCGGCGGAGATCATTGAAAAAGGAAATGCGATTACTTACCCTGCATTGGTAAAGGCGGCCGCTGGTGGTGGTGGCAAGGGAATGATTAAAGTTGAATCTGCCGATTTTTTAAAACATGCGGTATATACCGCTGCCGAGCAGGCAAAACGCTACTTTGCCGATGAAAAAATCTACCTTGAAAAATACATTGAAAACCCCAGGCATATTGAGGTACAGGTTTTGGCCGATAAACATGGGAATGCAGCGCATCTTTTTGAAAGAGAATGTACTTTGCAGCGCAATCATCAAAAAGTAGTGGAGGAGGCTCCCTCGGTAAGTCTTTCCGGTGAATTGAAGCAAAAGATATATGATGCAGCACTCAGGCTGGTAAATGAAACCGGGTATTACAATGCCGGAACCGTTGAATTTATAGTCGATCAGGATCAGAACTTTTACTTTCTGGAAATGAATACCCGCATACAGGTAGAACATCCGGTAACCGAAATGATAACAGGTGTTGATCTTATTGCAGAACAGATATTGATTGCCCGGGGCGAAAAACTTTCATTTACCCAAAACGATCTCCGTATACATGGTCATGCCATTGAAACACGTCTCTATGCTGAAGATCCTGCACACCAATTCAGACCATCGGCCGGTAAAATACATAAAATTCTTTTCGCCAATGAGGAGGGACTCAGGATAGATTCTGCCATTTTAACAAGCGGAAAAGTGCATGCCAGTTTCGATGCCATGGTATCAAAGATCATTGCTGCAGGTACCGATCGTGCGCAGGCAATTGATAGATTGAAAAAGGCACTGGATCAGGTTCTTGTGCATGGTGTTACGACCAATATTCAACTTCTGAAAAATTTACTCCGGGAACCTGATTTTGCAGAAAATCGCATACATACCAATTACATTTCCGAAAATCTGAGAAAACTTTCTCAAAGCAAAGCAGATAAAAATCTTTTTTCGTATTTTGCGGCTTTGTTTATCTGGTTGAAAAGATATTCTGATTACGAAAGGTCTGGTGCATGGAGAATGGCAGGTACTGAATACCTGACCATAAACGGCATCAAAACAGAATACTTTTTTCATGTTTTGGGTGAAAAGAGTATAAGAGTAAAGATTCATGGCGAGGCTTATTTGTTGGAAAACATCAGTATAATCGAAGATTTTATTCAGTTTCGCAGCAACAATAAGGAATATTCGGTTGTTACTAATGTTACTTTTAATAGTATAATGTTCCTTTACATGGGATCTTACTATCTGGTTGAAAAAACAGAGATAGAACCGCTTCCCAAAACCCTTGGCAAAGGGAAAGAAATAAGAGTTTCTGAATTGAAATCATCTTTGTTTGGCAGGGTTTTAAAGATTAATGTTTCTGAAAATCAAAAAGTTGAAAATGGGCAAATATTGATGGTTTTAGAATCTATGAAGATGGAAAACTCTATTTTAGCGCCTGCCAGTAGTAAGGTAGCGCGCATAAATGTTAAAGTTGGCGAACAGGTTGCCGATGGGCAAACACTCATAAAGTTCAGTTATGATGACTAAATCAATACAAGTATAAAGCAAAAAAAGCAAAATGAACAGTCCTTATTTTTCGAAATCGCATCATCAGTTTAGAGAGAAGGTGAGAAAGTTCGCTGTAGAGCAGATCTTACCTGTTGCGGCAGATTTAGATGCAAAAGAAGTGTTTTCCGTTGATCTGACCAAAGCCATGGGGCAATTGGGGTTGTTTGGTGTAAATATCCCTCAGGAGTACGGCGGACAAGGTCTCGATTACCGTTCGCTTGTAATTGCCGTGGAAGAGGTGGCGCGTATCGACGGCAGTCAGGCTGCTACCCTGGCAGCACACAACTCCCTTGGAATTGGTCCTATTTATATGTTTGGCACTGAAAAACAAAAAAAAGAACTCATTCCCAAACTTACCAGTGGTGACCATACGTGGGCATTTGCCCTTACCGAACCCAATGCAGGAAGTGATGCCATGGGCACCGAAACCCGCGCTCAAATAGAAGGTGATGAATGGGTGATCAATGGTCACAAGATCTTTATCTCCAATGCTGCCTCACCTATGTCGTTGGGTGCTACCATACAGGCCATTACAGGCGAAAAAGATGGAAAAAAACTATTGTCAACCATCATTGTGGAAAGTGATACCCCCGGATATACCAAGGAAAAAATCACCAACAAAATGATGTGGAGATCTGCTGATACTGGTAAATTGTTTTTTGACAATGTGAGAGTGCCTGCCGCAAATCTGCTGGGCGAACTGGGAAAAGGAGGCAGGCAGATGCTACAAACCCTCGATAGCGGCAGACTTACCATTGGCGCTATGGGACTGGGATTGGCCAAAGGTGCTTTTGAAATGGCACAGGACTATGCCAGCAAAAGACAACAGTTTGGCAAACCCATTAAGCATTTTCAGGCCATCTCATTTAAACTGGCAGAAATGGCAACCAAAATAGAACTTGCTTCCAATACCCTTTACAATGCAGTGTGGAGAAAAGACAACGGGTTGCCTTTCGGAAAAGAAGCCGCCATGGCTAAGTTGTATTGCTCAGAAATAGCCAAAGAAATTGCCGATGAATCTGTTCAGATTCATGGTGCCTATGGACTGGTGCGTAGCAGCGATATTGAACGTTTTTTCCGCGATCAGCGTATTCTGCAGATTGGTGAGGGAACCAGTGAAATTTTGAAACTCGTTATATCGAGGCATATTGATAAACCCTGAAAACCAATATCTGTTTAACACCCATCACATCAACAAATGTGATTGTTTGGTTTCCTTTTTTTCGATGATATGATCGCATGAATGCTTCTGATCGGACAAACCGGTAGTTTTTTCATAAAAATCATACATGTTGATAAACAAATATAAAAGCACAAAACTTAGAAATCATGGAAGACCGTAAAAAAGACCATATAAATCTTGCATTGACAAACCGAACGGGTAGAATTGATAAAGACGCAAGATTTGTTTACGAACCACTTTTATCAGGACATAATATTCCTGATCTGCCCGCAACAGAATTGGCCGGCAAAACGATGAAGGCGCCTGTCTGGATATCCAGTATGACCGGGGGGAGTGGTATTGCACGACACATCAATACCAATTTGGCTATGGCTGCCAACAGGTTCGGGCTGGGAATGGGACTGGGGTCGTGCAGAATCATCTTTGATTCGGAAAAACATATCCCTGATTTTGATATGCGCGATGTTATCGGCGACAAACTTCCATTTTGGGCAAATCTGGGTATAGCACAATTAGAGCAAATGGTTGAGAAAGGCACCCTGAATGAAGTTACCGATCTGGTAAATCTATTGCGTTGTGATGGGCTGATCATTCATATAAATCCTCTGCAGGAGTGGTTTCAACCAGAAGGAGATCGCCTGAAGCATCCCCCGATTGATATCGTAAAAGAAGTATTGCATCAATTGGACATACCCCTGATTGTGAAGGAAGTTGGGCAAGGTATGGGGCGCGAAAGTTTAAAGGCTCTTTTGCAACTCCCTCTGGCAGCAGTTGAGTTTGCCGCTTTTGGAGGTACCAATTTTGCCCGGGTGGAAATGATGAGACGACCTGCCACCGATCATGAACTTTTTGAACCTTTGGTTTTTGTTGGTCAAACAGCAGAAGATATGGTCAAAGATGTAACTGAACTGATGCACTACGGATTGGAAAGCAAAACACCTGTCCTGATCATTAGTGGGGGAATTAAAAATTACCTCGATGGATACTATTTTATTCGAACCAGTCCGTTGCCCTCGATCTACGGAATGGCTTCAGGATTTTTAAAGCATGCACGTGATAGCTATTCCACTCTTCACGACTGGGCATCAGCGCATCTCGACGGACTAAGAATGGCATACGCATACCTTAGAATCAATCAGGTATAAGTACTACTCCTGCGAAAAAATCAATTGATTTGTTGGGCTTGCCTTCAAAACAACCACATACAAACAGTAAAATCCTGTTTTTCCTTCATCGCGCGGTTTGCAAACGATTAATCAGTATACATAAAATGCAAATACCATTGCTATTTTATGCAAGAACTAAGTTATTTAATGTGAATTATTTTCAATTCTGAGTTTTCTCTGGGACTTCATTCTGTTGTTAACAGCAATCCTGCTTTAAGTAAAACATAAACTTTCATTATTTATGAGTCATTCGGAAATGATCAGGGGGTTTTCAAAACTCGATCGCCACAACAAAGTAAAAAAGATATCTGAATGGATACAAGACGATAAACTTGAAGAATTTCTCCGTTCTTTCAGACTTGAAGACATGCAAACACAGGAAACCTTTGAGAAGTTTTCTGAAAATACACTCTCCAACTATCACCTTCCCTGGGGAATAGTGCCCAATGTTTTGATCGATGGCGAACTTTTTCATGTTCCCGTGGTGATTGAAGAAAGTTCAGTAGTAGCCGCTGCTTCAAAAGCCGCTTCTTTCTGGGCTGCCAGAGGTGGTTTTCAAACCGTTTTTATCAATACCGTAAAAAAGGGACAGTTACATTTTACTTTTCAGGGAGATAAATACCTCTTATTGCAAAAATGGGAAAGCATTGCTTCCCTGATCATGGAAAAAACATCCCAAATCACCCGGAATATGGAGAAAAGGGGAGGAGGGATAAAGGCAATGCACCTCAGAAGATTATCTGAACTCTCAGAGAATTACTTTCAGATAGATTTAGAGGCAGATACAGCCGACAGCATGGGCGCTAATTTTATAAATTCAGTGCTGGAGGAAACCGGAAGAGTCCTGCCAGAGGTGATCAGTGTTTTTATTCCCGATAGTAAGGTAGATGTATTGATGGCGATTCTTTCTAACTATACTCCCGACAGTATCGTAAAGATGAAAGTGGAAGCACCCGTTGAAGAGATGATCTGGCAAAAAAGCATGCCTCCCGGGGATTTCGTTCGGCGTATGCGCTGGGCAGCCGATATTGCATGGCACGATGTTTCCAGGGCTGTCACCCACAATAAAGGCATTTTCAACGGTATTGATGCAGTTGTTTTGTCTACCGGAAATGACTTCCGGGCTGTAGAAGCATCCGGTCATGCTTTTGCTTCCCGCACTGGTCAGTATCGCGCCCTGAGCAGGATTGAATTGAAAGATGATGTTTTTTCTCTGCAAACAGAAGTTCCCATGGCATTGGGAACGGTTGGGGGATTAACAAAACTACATCCTCTGGCTTCCAAAACACTCCAGATCCTGAAAAACCCCGATGCTAAAACATTGATGAAAATTGCCACTGCCGTTGGTCTTGCCAACAATTTTGCTGCCATGGCATCGCTGGTTACTACCGGTATTCAGCAAGGACACATGAAAATGCATCTTCACAATATCATTCAATCTCTACATATTGATCCTCATTTTATACCTGCTATAGAAGAGCACTTTAAAGACAAAACGATCAGTGTGTCGGCGGTGAGAGAATTTGTTGAAAAAATTCATTGAAAAAAAGCACATTCATGGAACAAACTTTTTCGCATGGCAAGATCATATTATTCGGTGAATATGCTGTTCTGGAAGGCAATGATGCTGTTTGTTTGCCACTTGCCACGGGGCAAAAACTTGAAATACAAAAAAATGACCACCAAAAAATATGCTGGCAGTGGAGCTATAAAAACACGATCATTGCTGATTTTTCCTTAGATCCAATAACTCTCCAACCCCATGAGATTAGCCAAGGAGATCCTGCATGGGCTGCGGGTCTGATAACTGCCATCAGAAAGCAAAACAACATTTTCCTAACCGATAGCGGCTACAATGTTCGCTTCATCAATCATTTTCCACATGATTGGGGTTTGGGGAGTAGTTCCGCAACCATTGCCTCTCTCTGCCGCATTGCCGGAGCAGACCCTTATATCGTCAATGATCAGGTTATGGGCGGATCTGGCGCCGATATTGCCTGTACCGACAAGAAAAACTGGTTTGTATACAGGAAAAAAAAATCGATTCCTCAAACCTGGTTCATCCCTTTTGATTTTCCATTTCAACAACATGTGGTTTTTGTGTACTCAGGACAAAAACAGGCAACCGCAGAACATCTGAAACAGGTAAAGGAAAAATCTGAACGTAAGCATTTTAATACATCTGAAATCAATACTTTGGTTTACCGCTGTTTTTCGTCAAATACTGTCGCTGAATTGATGTCAAACATCCAAATGCATGAGCAACTTATATCTGAGCATACCGGACATTCGCCTCTCGGCGGAAAGTTTCCTGATTTCAACGGTCAGATCAAATCTTTGGGCGCCTGGGGTGGTGATTTTTTTATGGCAGTAAGTATTGAAAATCAATCTGATGTGAAAAATTATTTTCAAAAAAAAGGTTTCGGTTTGTGTTTTACATGGGATGAGTTTCTGTTTTTAGAAAAATTCTGATTCTGAACATGATTCTTTTTTGAAAATGCATTGTAACGGGTAAACCAAAACAATTGTTTTGAAGACGAACTCAACGCTTCAATAGGCTTTTCCGGGGAAGTAGTGAAAAAAATGATAATACCATTTTGGATTTAGAATAGATCCATTAAAATTATTTGTATTTTTTTGTAGAAAAGGATTCCAATTTACCATGAAGTACCTTATTTTTGTATTCGGATATACTTTGCGTTTAATATCAAAGAGAAGAAAATACGTCCAGATATCTTTGAATGTCATAACGAAATAAAGTATCTTTGTGTATATTTTCTATTCATGGTCGTATTTTTTCCTCATCTGATATCATCAGGTATTCCTGAATTTTCTTTGAAAAGTCAGGTTCATCAAATTTAATACATTCATTCATTTAATGATTCCATAATGCATATAAAAGGCAAGATCAGCTATAGCAGTCCTTCAAATATAGCTTTGGTGAAATACTGGGGTAAGGAACCAGGTGATCAGATTCCCATGAACCCCTCCCTTAGTATGACCCTCAGAGAATGTAAGAGTTTCACTACTGTTGAGTATGAAGTAAAAACTGACGCAGAACCTTCTATTGAAGTTGTTTTTGAGGGAAAAAGATCTATAGATATTGAAGCCAAACTACAACGTTGGTTTACAAAAATCTCTTATTTTTTCTCATGGTTGAATTATGCTACCCTAAAAGTAGAATCACACAATAATTTCCCCCATTCTGCTGGTATTGCATCCAGCGCCAGTGGCATGAGCACCATGGCAATGTGCCTTTATGGTATTGATAAACATATAAAGAAGCATAACGAGAATGATATCAACCTGCTCAGTAATATATCGCGCCTGGGATCGGGCAGTGCATCCAGATCTGTACTCGGCCCCTATGCTTTGTGGGGCAGGTTCGATGGATTTGAAAACTCCACCAATGATTATGCAGTCAGATATCCCTATGTGCACGAAACCTTCCTCGATCTTCATGATACGATCATAGTGGTAGACAAGGAACCCAAAAAGATCAGCAGTCGCGACGGGCATTCGCTCATGGAGGGAAACCCATACAGGCAGGCACGCATCTTTCAGGCGAATAAAAATCTGGAGACATTGCTCTATGCTTTAAAAGAAGGCAACTGGGAGAAGTTTCAACATGTAACGGAAAGTGAAGCACTCTCCTTACATGCATTAATGATGTCTTCAGAAGGGGGCATGTTGTTATTGAAAGGCGGTACTGTTGACTGGATACATTATATAAGAAACAAACGGGAGGAAACAGGTTTGCCAATGGCATTTACCATGGATGCAGGGGCTAATATTCATCTGCTTTACCCTGCCGGAGTTCATGAGCAAGTAATGGGAATTCTTGAAGAATCGCCCGTACCCTCTATTGATTTTATTCAGGATAGCACGGGCAAAGGACCCGAAAAAATGATCGACGAGTATGAAGAGATTTGAAACAGGTGATTTTTTTAGTAAGGTATTGCTTTTTGGTGAGTATTCGGTCATCGTTGAAGGCAGAGCACTGATGTTTCCACTGGAGAGGTTTTCAGGGAAACTTACCTTTGAAATTCATCCCGGTGAAAACGAAACCTCCATGAAAAAGAGCAATCGGAAACTTCGTGAATTTGCTGAAGTTATACGGTTGAGTGAGAATTTTCAGTCCGGTGATTTTACATTTGATTATCAACGAATGAAAGCAGACCTTGATGATGGTTTGTATTTTTGCAGCAATATCCCCCCGGGATATGGAGTAGGAAGCAGTGGGGCATTGGTAGCCGCCTTGTTTGAGAACTATTTTTATAAACCCTCTGAATTCGACCGTTTCTTAAAAGAAGATGATATCCAGCAGGTTGTTTTTGTTCTTGCCGAAATGGAATCTTTCTTTCACGGGAATTCATCTGGTCTCGATCCGCTTTGCTCCCTTTTCAACCGTCCTTTTGTTGCAGATGAAGATAAAAATATTCACTTGTTAAGTCCATCGGTGATAGACAACTTTCAGGATATTCAGATTTTTCTTGTGGATACCCAAAAATTTGGAAATACAAAACCCCTGGTGGAATCCTTTTTGAAGCAGGTTGAGGATTATACCGTAGATCTGCAACGCATGATTTACCTGAATAACCTTGCAATTGAAACCCTGTTGAACCGCAACCATCTGGAGTTTTTTCTTACCCTCAAAGAGATTTCTTTTTTTCAATGGCAGTATTTTGAATATATGCTGCCCGATTTTTTACATCCGCTTTGGATCGAAGGCATGCAAACAAACAATTGGTACCTGAAATTATGCGGCTCCGGAGGAGGTGGTTTTTTTCTGGGCTTTACCAAAAACTTTGATGTGGTGCAGCACTCTTTCGAAAAGCATAACCTTAATGTATTCCGGATACTAAATTGATCTGAACATATACTTTACTTTTTATTATTTATTTAGTTGTAATCCTTTTCAGTTATGAAAGAATTTTTGGAACACCCCGAATTAAAAAAAATTCTCCTCGAAGTAGATAAACTCAAAAGAGAGAAGAAAAGATTTTCAGACATTGAGGATGCAAAAGGATATCAGTATGTAGATCTTGTGCAGGAAGGCGGTGGTGTTTTGGGTATTGCCCTTGTAGGATATACTTATGTGCTGGAAAAAGCGCGGATAAGATTTTATAACCTGGCCGGAACTTCTGCCGGCGCCATCAATACCATGATGGTAGCTGCCCTGGGAAAAACAGAAGAAGCCAAATCGGAAAAAATACTCGAAATACTGAGCAACAAAAACTTGTTTGATCTGGTTGATGGGGAAAAAATGGTGCGTACGCTTATAAAGAAATTTATCAGGCAGGAATCGGGGTTGGCATGGACGATCATTTGGAATATCAGAAAGTTTTACAGGATTCTTACCTCCAGGATGGGTTTAAACCCCGGTGATAATTTTGTTCAATGGATCAACGAAGAGTTCTATAAAGTGGGTATAAAAACCATGGCCGATATTGAAAGACTACAGAGCCAAAAACCAGCAGGATTAAAACATGTGGGTGGTTATGATATTACGGATATGGTGCCCAAACTGGCCATTATTGCTGCAGACATTACCACACACAGCAAAATTGAGTTTCCCAAAATGTCGGAATTATACTTTGATACCCCCGCGGCCGTAAAACCCTCCGTATTGGTGAGAACCTCGATGTCTATCCCAATGTTTTTCGAACCTGTAAGTTTTGAAGAAATACCCAATGTAGGTGTTAAAAATGATCCCAAATGGATAGAACATTGCAAATATTACGGACCTGTACCCGGAAAAGCCAGTTTTGTTGATGGAGGATTGCTTTCCAACTTCCCCATCAATGTGTTTCACAAAAAAGGGGGAGGAGTGCCCCGAAAACCAACTTTTGGTGTAAGACTAAGTACTTACCGGAAGGATTATACAGAAATAAAAAACATGAAAAGCATGATGGGATCCATGATCAATTCCATGAGGCAGATCTACGATTATGATTTTCTGAGAAAAAATCCTGACTATTCTCAATTGATTTGTCATATAGATGCAGATAAGGATTTTAATTGGCTCGATTTTGAAATTGAAAGAAAAGAACAGATCAACATGTTCTTACATGGAGCGCGGCAGGCAGTCGAATTTTTGCAATCATTTGATTGGGAAAAATACAAAGAAACAAGACGTAAACTGGCCATGACCTGATATACCTGTTTGGTTTAAAGAACCGGGATTTTTAACCGCATGGGTTCGGCAAGGATGAAATTTTTTCTTACCGAACCCGTTGTTTTAAAAGGTTATAGCAATACCTTGATTCAGTAAATTTTAAATGATCTTTTAAATATGAGTAAAAGAAAAGTGGTAGTTTTAACGGGTGCTGGTGTTAGTGCAGAAAGCGGAATCAGTACTTTTAGGGACAGCGGTGGTTTATGGGATAAATATGATATATCACAAGTTGCCACTCCCGAGGCCTGGGAAGCAAACCAGGAACTTGTGATGGATTTTTACAACCAACGGCGCAAACAGTTAATGGATGTTGAACCCAATGCAGCACACTATGCTTTGGTAGCGCTCGAAAAAAAATATGATGTGCAGATCATTACTCAAAATGTTGATGATTTGCATGAAAGAGCAGGGTCAGCCAAAGTACTGCATCTGCACGGCGAATTGAAAAAGGTGAGGAGTTCTGTCGACGAAAACCTTGTATACGATTTGGAGGGATGGGAACTGAAAAAAGGCGACAAATGTGATAAAGGGTCTCAACTTCGTCCTCATATTGTCTGGTTTGGAGAACCTGTACCCATGATCAGTGTTGCTGCCGCATTGTCTTCAACGGCCGATATTTTCATCATCATAGGCACCTCACTCAATGTTTATCCTGCTGCCGGTCTTGTTGGTTATGCTCCGCCTCATTGCAGCGTTTACCTGATAGATCCGGCAACTGTGAGCGTGGCACATATCCCCAACATTAAAGTAATTGTTCAAAAGGCAAGTGTGGGCACTCCCCGCCTGGTTGATCAACTTCTTACATCAGCTTAAGCAATGAAGAAACTGTCGATGGATCAACTGCAGCGCATCTCCGCAGAAGAATACAAAAAAGCACGAAAATTTCCGGTTGTCATTGTTTTAGACAATGTGCGCAGTATGATGAATATTGGTTCAGTCTTTCGTACTGCCGATGCTTTCAGGGTTGAAAAAATATTTTTGTGCGGAATTACCGCAAAACCACCCCATAAGGAAATTCACAAAACTGCACTGGGGGCTACCGAATCGGTCGAATGGACTTATTATGACAACACTGTTGATGCCATTGCTGATCTTCAGCAAAAAGATTTTCAGATCATTGCCCTTGAACAAACCAGTGACAGCAAGGACCTCAGGGATTTCAAACCCCTGGCAAACACCCGGTATGCTTTTGTATTCGGAAACGAGGTGAAAGGTGTGGATGATGAGGTACTGGTAAGATGCGACAGTTTTCTGGAGATCCCTCAGTTTGGCACCAAACATAGTTTTAACATTTCGGTCTCCGCCGGTATTGTGTTATGGGATGTTTTTTCAAAGATGAATAATTGAGTCCACTCTGAAAAGTTTGTTGTCCACGAACCGGAGCGAAGCGGAGCTCGACAAAGTCAATTACACGAATTGAACTAATCCAAATATTTAATATTCAGATAATTAAAAACATAGAATTTTCAAGAATTTGCCGAAAACTTGTTTTTGGAGTTGACTCAAGATTAAATAAAACAGGAAACAAACAACCACTTTCACTGATTTGAAATTTCAGCAGATTCGGAAAAGGCTGTATTTTCATCCATAACAACCTGCACCACAATCTCATTTCTTCTGTTTATGACCTTATAGGGTGAGTTGTATCCCAGGTATCGGAAGTTACCTTTGTATTCAATGTTATTTCTCACCAGAAAATCACGCAGTTTTTCGCTGTATCCCTGAATCTTCTCTTCGTTGGCATACCCACCAAATCTGATGGCGGCAATATGTTCAGGTTTAGATTCTTCCAGTTTTACTGCAGGATTATTGGGGTTTGGAAGCTCCTCCATGTCATATGCTGAGGGCATCACAAAACTCATGCTTGCCCTTTCATCGCCAAATTCCATGTGCACCGGCGCCGTCATGGCAATTTTCCTGTTGTTATCGTTTCCACCAAAAATATACCCCGCCAGGGTATTGAATCCCGGCGAAGATATCTCACGGTATGACTGGGCGTTCATATATACTTTTGCATGAATGGCAGGCGGATAATATCTTATCTCCACACCCTCCTGGTATTTGCGAATAACTTCGTACTTTTGATGTTCGGTTTGTGCCATGCTTTTGCTCGTTAAAAGATTGACGATGATGCTGAGAATAATAAAAAAGGTGGCTTTCATATTTCCTAAAGGTTCATAATAATGGTCGTAAAAATTATTTTCTTAAAACAATGAGTCTACTCCGAAAAGTCATTTTTTAATTAATTAGTGAGTCCACTCCGAAAACAAGTTTTCGGCAAATCTGTGTTCATTTTCCGTTTTTAAAACCACTGATTATCAGTATTTAGCATCTGTGTAAATCTGTGTAATCTGTGGATAATTTACTTTTCAGAGTGGACTTAACGATGGTATTGGTAATGTACATCTTACAATAAAAATTCACTTAACAAGTAACACCTTGAATAAGAAAAGGTTTAAGATCAGATAGTGCCTTGATTTCCAAACCCGGATTCAAAATTGTTTTTTTGTCCTGATTTTTTAAGAATAAAACAATCAAAGACTTATCATATCAATTAACTTTGTACCGTAAATCTTCTGTTTGTATTTAAATGATCTAAATTTCATGTGTGCAGAATTCATCATAAACAGATCGCATAGCCACCGCGGGTACCATCCTTCTCATAAAGATAAAAGAACTAATACCTTTTATTTCAGTTCTTTCCATTGCAGAATTCTTTTGTTCGTTTCTTTTTTATTTATGCTGGTTTTTACCACTTGCAAACCCCTGCCCAAACTTTCCTCTATCAATCTCAATCATCTTTATGATCAGGAAGATCAGATATTTAATGCCTCTTATGTTGTAAAGCATATTGACCGGCAAAAAAGTACCATTGAGTTTTTTGTGAATTCTGAAACTTTGTTATACACCCGCAGCGCCAGAGAAAATGAGTATACTGCCGATATGGGGTTTTCCTGGTTCCTGTATGAATCTTATGAAAATAAAACGCTTGTAGATAGTGCTTTTCATCTTGTTAAAGACACGCTTACCGGAACAGATCCGGTAATGGTAAGCCGGAAATTTACCATTGAAACCCAGCTGCCTGGCAAATATGTATTGCTGGTTCAGTTTCAGGATATGAAAAGAAATGCAGTAGAGCAGAAAATCATGGATTTTGACAAAAGTCATCCTTACACCGCGCGGTTTTTTCAATTCGAAAACAAGCAGGAAAAAGTATATTACCCTCCCTTTTTTATTTCCTCTGAAGAGCAATTATGGATTCATTACAACGATTCCATTGACATAGATATGAGTTACAACTTTTATACTTTACCCTCTTCAGTGCCTGCAGCACCTTATGTTGCTGACAACCCTGCACAAGATTCAGGATACAATCCTCTTGCAGAGCAAGATTCCGGATCTTTTAAAATAAAAAAAGGAAGTGGCAGGGTAAAACAATCCGATAAAGGTTTGTATTATTACCACCTGCGTTTCCGACCCGATCAGGGTTTTTGCGTACATGCCTGGCACGAAGGTTTTCCCTCTCTGGTGAATGCTCCTGACATGATACCCCCTTTGCGATACATAACCGCCCGCAAAGAATATGAACAAATGTTGAACTTTGGCAACGATTTTCTTTCCCTGGAAAGATTCTGGAACGCCAGTGCCGGCAACCCCGACCGGGGCAGGGAGCTGATGAATAAATACAATCAGAGGGTGGAAAGATCAAATGCTCTCTTTTCATCTTACAAACCAGGATGGCAAACAGATAAGGGAATGATATACATAATTTACGGAAAACCTGATAAGGTATTCAGGTACAACGACCGGGAAATCTGGCAATATCCTGAAACGATGAACATGCCGGCTGTGGATTTTACTTTTAACCGCATCGACCATCCCCTGTCAGAAGACAATTTTGTGCTGGACAGAAAACCTGAGTACCGCAACAGTTGGAACCTGGCAGTAAGTGTATGGCGCCGTTAAACATTCATGCGCAGCAAGTACCCCCTGCATTGGGATTAGAAAATGAGACTCATTATTTATTCATAATTTAAAAAAACATCAATTTGGAAAATATAATTTTTGGCATACATCCCCTTTTAGAGGCACTGGAAGAAGGCAGAAAACCTGAGAAAGTTTTCATACAAAAAGGTCTTACCGGAAATAGTTTTCAGAAGTTATTCCACAAGATCAGAGCTGAAAATATCCCTTTTCAGATGGTTCCTGTAGAGCGGCTCAACCGCATTACACGCAAAAATCATCAGGGGGTGGTGGCACAAATAGCTCTTATTGAGTATCATAAACTGGAAGATGTTCTACCCCCCATTTATGAAAACGGGGAAGTACCTTTGCTGGTTATACTCGACAGGATAACCGATGTGCGTAATTTTGGCGCCATAGCACGTACCGCTGAGGTGGCAGGTGCCCACGCAATTATCGTACCGGAGAAAGATAGCGCACCGGTAAATGCCGATGCAATCAAAACATCATCCGGGGCGCTTTCACGCATTCCGGTCTGCCGCGAAAAGGAATTGTTGGCTACCATTGCTTTTTTAAATCATAGTGGAATAAAAGTTATTGCCTGTACCGAAAAAAGCAGGAGCGTACTTTATGATATCAAACTGGATGTACCCCTTGCTGTTGTTATGGGATCGGAAGAAAAAGGTGTTTCAAAATCAACCCTTGCTGCCGTTGATCTTACCGTTGCCATCCCTCAAAAAGGAAAGATCGGATCTTTGAATGTTTCGGTGGCAACCGGTATTGTATTGTTTGAAGCACTCAGACAAAGAAAAAGTTTTTGATGGTTGTTTTATATCCATAAAATTATGAAGGAAGTAGGTATTTTTATTCCTTGTTTTATCGATCAGGTATATCCTCAAACGGGCCTCAACATGGTGAAAGTGTTGGAAAAAGCGGGTGTTAATGTCGACTATAACCCCAATCAAACCTGTTGCGGGCAGATGGCTTTTAACGGAGGGTATTGGGAAGAGGCCAGATCTGTTGCAGAAAAGTTTATCAGGGATTTTGCTCATTATCAAACTGTAGTAGGTCCATCAGCATCATGTGTTGGAATGGTGCGAAATTATTATCCGGGTTTGTTTGATAACTCTACCTTCCATCTTGAAAACAAGGCTTTGGGCAAAAAAATATTTGAACTCACCGATTTTTTGGTAAATCAATTAAAAGTAGAAGACATGGGTGCTTCTTTTCATGCCAGCATCACCATACATGATTCGTGTGCAGCACTCCGGGAATATGGATTGAAGGATGAACCCCGAAAACTCCTAAGAAAAGTGAAAGGACTGGAGATCATTGAGATGGAGAACACTGATGTATGTTGTGGTTTTGGAGGTACCTTTGCCGTAAAACATGAAGCCATTGCTTCTGCCATGGCCGAGCAAAAAGTTGAAAATGCATTGAAAACCGGAGCACAATACATTGTTTCAACAGAATCTTCCTGCCTTATGCATCTTCAGGGATATCTTGAAAAGAATCATATCCCGCTGAAAATATTGCACATTGCAGATATACTGGCGGGGGAAGACCAAGGATAAAAACCTAAGCGTTTTTTTGCCTGTCCTGTATGTACGCCTTCACGCGTGCATTCAATAAATTCCCAATTTTTTCCACCAAAGGGTGGGGGACAAAGAAATCGAGACCATCTATTTTTTTTACAGGCAACACCTTTTTGCTGGTGCCCGAAATAAAAACTGCTTCCATGACCACGAGAGATCTTGCCGGTATCTTAACTTCCCTTATTTTTATCTTATTTTCACGGCAAACATCCATAATATTTTTTCGGGTAACTCCTGGTAGTACGTCCTCTAAAGGGGGTGTGAGAACCTCATCATTGCGAACAAAAAACACATTGCTGCTACTGCCTTCTGTAACAAAGCCTCCTTTATTTACCAGCAATGTCTCATAAACCCCTTTCTTTTCAATGGCATGCCGGTTGTTTTTGCGTAATTCAGCGTCCATGATCTTGGCATTGGGATTTCTTCTGTTGCCGCTAAAAAGCAATACATCCACCCCTTTTTGATATTGATATTCTGAGGGATACTGGTGAGGTTTGCTGTAAATCAAAAATTGCATCTCATCCTGGTCTCTGATGCCCACAATTTTTAAATTGCCTTCTGCAACATTATTGCTTTCAATGATCTGATACACCTGCTTTTCCAATTCTTTTTTCTGGAAATTTTTGCAGGTACCTGCCATCGTGCATGTGTGTTCCAAACGTTGCAAATGATCTTCCAGAAATAATGCAATACCATCAATTACCCTGAAAACCTCATAAATATAATAAGGATGCTGCAAAAAAGAACCGTCAAAATCACGAACCGGAACCAATTTTCCGTTTTGGATATAATAGGTTCCGGTAATCTCTTTTGGGAAAGAAGGGGAAGAATTATTGGCAGACATTTCTTTATCAGACTTATGATATTTCTCCTTGCCATTACATTTGTTAATTCATGAATTGTTAACATGCATAACAGCTGATAATCACCCGCAATTGGCAATGAAATCAGTCAGGAGACCAATGAATATAAAATTGTTAATGTTTCTTACCAAAGATTTACCACATCAAATGCTTGTTCTTCGATCCGTGAATAGAATTCTGCAGGATGATTCCACGAAACACCGGGTGCTTTTTCATTGAGTTCTGCCAGAATCCTTTTTTTAAGATCAAAGATCATGGTGCCATTGTAATCGTAAACCCGTGGATAATAAAAATGAGCCGTTACAAGCGGTTTTGAGGGGGAAGGGTTCTGAAGGTGGTGAATAACATTCAGAGGTTCGAAAATAACCTCTCCTTTCTGATAACTTTTGGGTGGATGACACAGCAGTTGATTGCTGTCTGAATCAAAAACAAATGCTGTTTCGGTAATCAGCCCTTTGAGTACGGCTACGTATCCCCAAAAATTATTATGCTGATGTGTAGGAAGTTGATATTGTGGTGGCCACACATTTAATATTACCCTGAGAGGTGAATCCATGATTACTACACGGTAATAATCGTCAAAACCTTTATCTTCGAGAAAACTCAGGTATTCTACATTGGTAAAATCGAATTTGCTGAGTTTTATTTTAAGATTATTCGGTTCAATTTCTTCCGATCTCAGACTTTTTAATTCTTCAATAACTTGTCTCATCGCTTTTTGTTAGGGGTTTATTACTTGGAATCATTCAAGGGGTTAAAATTACGAAAAATTGAGCAGATTCATGCCTTTGTAAAAAACTTAAATTTTTGAATGTATCCAAGTAAACGCAAATACTTTTTTTAAATGCTATGCGAAGTTTTTTGTTAAAATGATCTATAAGTGGATAGAAATTCTCATCTTTGTAAACAATTGTATCAAAGCACAAAAGTGTTGTCAGCAAAATTGAATGATCCGTTATGCCAAGCGAAAAGTATTTTGAGAAATTCAGAAAAAACATCATAGGAATAGACCAAACTTTTGTATCTCCTTTCGGAATACAAAAATTAGTATACGCCGACTGGATTGCCAGCGGGCGATTGTATGAACCTTTAGAAAAAGCATTGCTGGAGCGCTTTGGCCCTTTTGTAGGCAATACACATACCGAATCGAGCGAAACAGGTATACTTATGACCCATGCCTACCATGTGGCACAAAAAAAGATTAAAGAGCATGTAAATGCAGGTCCCGAAGATGTGATCATAACTGCCGGAAGTGGCTTTACCACCGTGATCAATAAGTTTCAGCGAATTCTGGGATTGAGGGTTTGTGGTAAACTATCAGTGGGAAAATGTCTGAAAGAAACAGAAAAGCCTGTGGTCTTTATTTCTCATATGGAGCACCACTCCAATCAAACTTCATGGTTTGAGACTACCGCCGATGTGGTAGTGATCAAACCCGGAGATGATATGCTGATAGACCTGAACCACCTGAAAGATGAGTTGGAAAAGCACAAAGACCGAAAACTGAAAATAGGTTCTTTTACCGCCTGTTCAAATGTTACGGGTATTCGCACACCCATTTATGATATGGCGCGCCTGATGCACGAATACGACGGCATTTGCTTTATAGATTATGCCGCTTCTGCTCCTTACGACCATATTAATATGCATCCTGCCAACCCCATGGAGAAACTGGATGCTGTAATGTTTTCACCCCATAAATTCTTAGGCGGTCCGGGGAGTCCGGGTGTATTGGTTTTCGATTCCTCGTTTTACAATTCTGAAGTGCCTGATAATCCTGGCGGTGGAACTGTTGACTGGACCAATCCCTGGGGAGAGTACAAATATATTGATGATATTGAGTTGAGAGAAGATGGCGGTACGCCTGGATTTTTACAAACCATCAAAGCAGCACTTGCCATTGATCTGAAAAATCAAATGGGCGTTGAAAACATACATGCCCGTGAAGATGAACTGTTAAGGATTGCTTTCAAAGCGTTTGAAACGATCCCCAACGTAAGCATTCTGGCGGATAATACTCCCGAAAGGCTGGGCGTAATCTCTTTTTATTTTCCTGAAATACATTACAACCTTGTGGTGAAATTGCTTAACGACCGCTATGGTATACAAGTGAGGGGTGGTTGTGCCTGCGCCGGCACCTACGGGCATTATCTGCTGAATGTAGACTACGAGCACTCCAAAGATATTACCTCCAGGATCAATACCGGAGACCTTTCCGATAAACCCGGATGGATCAGGTTATCCATCCATCCCACCATGACCAATAAGGAGCTCTATTTGATCATTGACGGTCTGAAGGAGATTCAGCAAAACCATAAACGCTGGGTAAAAGATTATGAGTATAATCCGCGAAAGAATGAATTTAAACATCTGAAAGCACCTTCAGATTATTCCGATCTGGTAAAAGATTGGTTCAGACTTTCTGTTCCGGTTTAAAACCGGCATAAAAATACCCTCTCTGGTTTTATTACACCTGGGTAAAAATGCCAGAGAGGGTTTTTATAATCTCCATGATCCGTTTTTTTTAATCTTGTTGGGCATAAGATTCAACCGGTTCGCAGGTGCAGATCAGATTTCTGTCGCCGTAGGCATCGTCTATGCGCGTTACGGGTGTGAAATATTTGATCTCTTCAGACCATGGCATCGGAAAAGCTGCTTTTTCTCTCGAATAGGGCATATCCCAGTCGGAGGAAGCAACCATGCGCGCTGTATGGGGTGCATTTTTTACCACATTGTTGTCTTTGTCTGCTGATCCATCTTCAATCTCGCGAATTTCCTCCCTGATGGCAATCATGGCTTCCACAAACCTGTCAATTTCACTCAGAGGTTCACTCTCAGTAGGCTCAACCATGAGGGTACCGGTTACCGGGAAGGCAACCGTAGGAGCATGAAATCCGTAATCCATTAATCTTTTGGCAATATCAATGGCATCTATGCCGGCAGATTTCCGGAACGGGTTGCAGTCAAGAATAAGTTCATGTGCTGATCTGCCATTTTTACCCGTATAAAGTATAGGATAATGATCTTCCAAACAGGTTTTTATATAATTGGCACTCAGGATAGCAATTTTGGTTGCTTCGGTAACTCCTTCTCCGCCCAGCATTTTGATATACCCATAGGTGATAGGCAAGATAAAAGCACTTCCGTAGGGAGCACCTGCCACAGCATTGATCCCTTTTTCGCCACCGGTTTTGGCCATTACGTGTCGGGGCAAAAATTTCACAAGATGCTCGGCTACACCAATGGGGCCAACCCCCGGCCCTCCGCCACCGTGCGGAATGGCAAATGTTTTGTGCAGGTTAAGGTGACAAACATCGGCACCACAAATGGCTGGGTTGGTAAGTCCTACCTGTGCATTCATGTTGGCCCCATCCATGTAAACTTGTCCGCCATTGTCATGAATGATCCGGGTAACCTCAAGGATATGTTCTTCAAAAACACCATGGGTGGAAGGA
This sequence comes from uncultured Bacteroidales bacterium, assembly GCA_964589855.1. Classification (GTDB taxonomy): domain Bacteria; phylum Bacteroidota; class Bacteroidia; order Bacteroidales; family UBA7960; genus SKVR01. The sequence goes on along the minus strand of CAZPVB010000017.1, from coordinate 8,724 downwards.
TAGGTAACCATAAGAGCTGCAAGGTTTTCCTTGTATTTTTCTGCTTTTATTTTCAGGTCATGAATATCAATATTTCCCTTTTCATCACATTTCACCACCACCACTTTGGTGCCTGCCATCACAGCACTGGCCGGGTTTGTTCCGTGTGCCGAAGAAGGTATCAGGGTGATATTTCTGTATCCTTCTCCGCGGCTTTGGTGGTATGCCCTTATCACAGCCAGACCGGTATATTCGCCGGAAGCACCGGAATTGGGCATAAAGGTAAGTGCGGCAAAACCTGTTATCTCACAAAGATCATTCTCCAGGTTTCGGATCAGTTCCAGGTACCCTTCTGCCTGATCGTTGGGCACAAAGGGATGTATATTGGCAAACTCAGGCCAGCTCATATGAAACAATTCTGCTGCTGCATTGAGTTTCATGGTGCAGCTTCCCAGGGGAATCATGGTTCTGTTGAGCGCCAGGTCTCTGTTCTCTAATTTTTTAAGATACCGCATCATGTCGGTTTCTGAATGGTAGCTGTTGAAAACCGATTGTTGCAGAAAAGCGCTTTGGCGTGTGAGCGCTTCTGGAATGGTGGTGATCTTCTGACATTCTGCAGGATCGCATACAAAAGCCGTGAAATGTTTGTGATTGGCTCGTGCAAACACTTCCAGGATGCGGTTGATATCTTCCAGCGAGGTAGTCTCATCAACACTAATTCCCACGTTTTTCTCATCGATGATCCTGAAATTCATGTCTTTTGATTCTGCTATCTGACGAATATGATCGGAGTAAATGTTTTCAGGAAGTTGAATTTGCAGGGTATCGAAAAAATATTCATTGGTTTGCAGGTATCCATATTTTTCAATTTCTTGTGCCAGCACACCCGTAAGGATGTTGATATGGCGGGCAATCTTTTTTATCCCTCCTGGTCCGTGATATACCGCATACATACCTGCCATAACGGCAAGCAGTGCCTGGGCGGTGCAAATGTTGGAGGTAGCTCTTTCTCTTTTGATGTGTTGTTCGCGGGTTTGCAGTGCCATGCGCAGTGCATGGTTGCCCAGCCTGTCCACTGAAACACCAATGATTCTTCCCGGAATTTGTCTTTTAAACTCATCGGTAGTGGCAAAAAATCCGGCATGCGGACCACCATATCCCATAGGAATGCCAAAACGTTGTGATGAACCTACAACCACATCTGCTCCCCATTCTCCGGGAGGTGTAAGCAGGGATAAGCTCAACAGGTCGGTGGCAACTACCAGTTTCATTTCATGGGCGCTTACTTTTTCAGCAAAAGGCTTGAAATTGGTTACTTTTCCTCTTTCGTCGGGATATTGAATGATGGCACCAAAATAAGAATCATCGAAATCTGCTTTTCTGCAATCGCCTTCAATCAGTTCTATCCCAAGCGGAGTTGCACGGTTTTTCAGTACATCTTTGGTTTGGGGGAAAATACGTTTTGAAACAAAAAACTTGTTGGTCCCTTTTTTTTGTGCTGCTCTCGACCTGCTGTTAAAAAGCATGATCATGGCTTCGGCAGCGGCGGTGGATTCATCCAGAAGCGATGCATTGGCGATTTCCATGCCTGTAAGATCGCTGATCACGGTCTGGAAATTCAGCAAACCCTCCAGGCGCCCCTGCGATATTTCTGCCTGGTAAGGTGTATAGGCAGTATACCAACCCGGATTTTCCAGGATATTTCGCTGGATAACCCCCGGTGTAATGGTATTGTAATACCCCATTCCGATATATGTTTTGTATATGCTATTGCTTTTGCCAAGGTGTTTCAGATGGTTGATATATTCATATTCATTGAGTCCCTGGGGTAAATTTAGTTTTTTATTGAGCCGGATAGGGCGGGGCAGCGTTTGATCAATAAGTTCATCAACAGATTGAACACCGATGCGGGAGGTCATTTTTCCAATATCGCCATTTTGTGGCCCATTATGTCTGAGAATAAAATTATCTGTTATCATTGAGTATATGTGTTTTTATAAAGATGTTGAGTAAAATAAAACTTTTGCCGGGAAACGAATCAGGTGATGTTATTGTTTTCACAATTACAATCATTTAATTTTTCTTTTGTTAATTGTTGGAATGAAGATGCTGATTTCAATATTAGTTTTTTTGCCGGGTCATTGTATATATTGCTTGGCCATTTCTTTGCCTTTATCCAGGGCTTTGAGGTTCAGTTCAACCAATTGCTCACTTTTTTTACCAAAAAAGAACCGAATGGCATCCTGTATTTTACCAAGGGAAATGTCGAGAAAACCAGATGCAGCGCCCAGCATTACAATGTTTGAAGCTTTGGAAGTACCCAGTTCTGAAGCCAACTGGTCGGCATCAATGGCAATATGGTTTTTCAGTTTTCTGATCTCGTTCATGATCATATCCTGAGCAGGGTAATCAGGTATGTTGATAAACGGTTTTGTATTGGTGATCAGCCATCCGTTTTGGTGAAGAAAAGGCAGGTACCTCAAAGATTCCATGGGTTCAACCGAGAGAATCATGTCTGCTTTACCATGCGGAATAAGGTCAGAAGCAATGGGTTGATCCGACAGGCGCAGATTGCTTTGCACATCACCCCCTCTTTGGCTCATACCATGTACTTCCGCTTGTTTCAAATACAGTTCGCTGTTTACAGCGGCATGTCCGATGATGGCAGCAATCGACAGTATGCCTTGTCCACCTACACCAGCAAGTATAATATCTTTTTTCATGAGTTTCTTTTTTTGTTTTGACAGGATTTTTTTGGGTTCTTAAACTATCCCTCCAGAGAAATGATCTTCCGGGAAAAGTTCTGATCTGCCGTATGAGTAAAATCTTATTGTTAGTAAAACCGGCAGGTCATTTTTTTCGCATTACCAGTAGTTATTTTGAAGAAGTTTTGGACTTGTTTCTCATTTTTTTATTGAGTGTTTGAATACACTCTCGCCGGGGTATGATCACGCTTACACCTTCATATTCAATTTCTTCCTTAAATACTTGCAGGTTTTCTTCATGTCTTTTGGGCAGCGGTTTCAGAACCCTGATATGATCCTCATGCACACCCAGCCCTTTGCAAATGCTTTCGATCTTACCCAGTGCAGCAGAGGGTTGTCCACCCGTCATGCCGGTAGTGGCATTGTCGAGAATTACAACAGTTATATTTGAATTGTCATTTACGGCATCGAGCAGACCTGTTAGGCCGGAGTGGGTGAAGGTGCTGTCACCGATCACGGCAATGGCAGGAGTTAACCCGGCATCTGCCGCACCTTTGGCCATTGTAATGGATGCACCCATGTCAACGCAGGAATTGATAGCATCGTAAGGGGCAAGAGCCCCCAGGGTATAGCATCCTATATCAGAAAAAACACGTCCTTTGCCATATTTTTCCAGGGCCTGGTTTAGGCCGTGAAAGCTATCTATGTGCGGACAGCCCTTGCACAGAGAAGGAGGGCGTGAGGCTACCAATTCCGGTACAGGACGTATGTCGGGTTCGGGAAAACCCAATGCCTTACCCACCAAAACCGGATTTAGTTCTCCATCGCGGGGCAAGGTGCCATCCAATCTTCCGGAAATGGTTTTGCCATTGTTCATAAATCCTCTGAGCATCTCCTCCACAACCGGGTATCCTTCCTCCAGCACCAGAATTGAATCGCAGGTTTCATATATCTGTGCTATTTGCTGATAGGGCAGGGGATATTGTGAGATTTTCAGCACCGGGTGGGGTATCTTTCTGTCAGGAAAATTTTCCAGCAGGTAGTTGTATGCCAGTCCGCAGGCAATAATGCCCGTTTTCTTGTCATCGGCATCATTATATTGGTTAAATGCAGTAAGGTGCGCTTCCTTTTCGAAGTTTTCCTGGTTGTTGAGCAAAACTTTATATTGTTTGCGGGCAATGGCCGGGAGCAGGATAAACTGTTTGAGGTTGGAAGGCATTTGCCCTGTATTTTGTTTCCTCTTTTCAGAGGTTTGCACTCCGGCCCTTGAGTGCGCCAGTCGTGTGGTGATCCTGAGCATGACCGGGATCTGATATTTTTCACTCAGGTCAAAACCATAGTGAACCATGTCATACGCTTCCTGTTGATCGGCGGGTTCCAGCATAGGTATCATGGCAAACTTTCCATAAACTCTCGAATCCTGTTCGTTTTGCGAAGAGTGCATGGAAGGGTCGTCGGCAACAACAAATATCAATCCTCCGTTAACGCCCGTAATGGCAGAATTCATAAACAGATCGGCTGCAACATTCAAACCGACGTGTTTCATGCATACCATGGTTCTTTTTCCGGCATAGCTCATGCCCAATGCTGCTTCGGCAGCGGTTTTCTCGTTGGAGGTCCATCGCGCCGTGATCTCGTTGCTGCGTGCTTCGCTACTACCAATAACATATTCGGTAATTTCGGTAGAAGGAGTTCCCGGGTAAGCATAGATACCCGAAATTCCGGCATCTATTGCCCCCTGGGCAATGGCCTCATCACCTAATAATAATTGCTTTTGCATAAGGGTGGTATTTTATGTGTGTTTTGAAAATAAAAGCATTTTTTTTGACGTTGCAAAACTAAGAAAAAAAAGCCGGTCGGGGCAAATAAACTGTCTCTTCGCCAGGCAGAAAATAAAAACTTTATAAGTGATTTTGCGATGGTTGAAGGATTGAACGATTCTTTGATAATAAATGCAGCATTGATGCGAATTTTAAAAAATCTCGCTGTGTAATTGTATGTATAAAAGTTTGAAAGGATTTTGGATTAAAAAGTGTGATCGTATTTCAATGGATAAAGAAATCCTTTTGGGAAAATGTTAATTAGTCTTGGCAAGAAAACTCATTATTTTTGCATGTGCTTGATAAGAAAGCAACAAGTGCAAGGCTTGCGATGACTGAAAAACAGGAGTTTACTTTTCGTAAATGACTGTTTTGAAGGTGAGCATAACGCAGCAATTGGCGTTTTCTTGCAAGCACTAATTACGCAATAAATTTTTTCCGTCAGTTACAACCCATATCATCTTTACATCAAACCATGCAAAATTCTGAAAATGTTTTATGTAGACATCTAATGGGAATATTTTTTTCCATCTTACCCCACAAATAAATACTGAATGTGGGTGTGATCATCAAAAATATTTTCGCTGGTAAGTTTTTTTTATTTAGTTTAGAGGATAATATCCTTTGAAACAATTACCTTTTCAAAATTTTAATCAATGAACAGTTTTTGTTTTCAGGATATTTTTTTGAATAATTTGAACAAGTGACGGTTAAAAAACAATTCCTGATATGAATTTTCTTGCGCACATTTATTTATCCTGGAAAGATGAAAATCTCATGTTAGGTAATTTTATTGCAGATATGGTGAAGGGGCGGCAAATAGAACAGTTTTCACGCGAAGTGGTCAGAGGGATTCTCCTTCACCGTAAAATAGATGAATATACTGATTCTCATCCGGTTGTGAGTCGTAGTAAAGATCGCATAAGGGGAAAATACCGTCATTATTCGGGGGTTGTGGTTGATATGTATTACGATCATTATCTGGCAAAAAACTGGACTGATTACAGCAATGAACCTCTCGATCTGTTTGTGCAAAGTGCCTACAATGTTTTAATGAAAAACTATGTGATGCTTCCCAAAAGGGCAAAATTCATTCTACCCCTTATGATTGGTTCCAACTGGTTGGTAAATTATGCTGATCTGAAAAGTTTCAAAAGACACATGGAGGGTATGGCCAAGCGCACCCATTTCGAATCGGGTATGGAACATGCAGTAGACGACCTCAAACAGCACTACAATGAATTCAGGAACGATTTCCGCGAATTTTTCCCTGACCTGGCTGCCTTTTCCAAAAGGTTCATTGAAAAGTCCGGAGGGTTTTATCTCCCCGGGATCAAATGAGTGTTTGTACGATTCGCCCAAAGTAATGTTTCCCCAAAAAATATCAATATCGTCACGGAAAACGAAAATATTGATGTCCTTTATTAATTGGAACTCTGGTAAATGGCTGGTTTGTTACAGTGAGTTTTTTTGAAAGGTTTCAGATGACAATTGTAAAAGGATTATCTTAAAAAAATAGATAACTCTGATGATTTCATCTGTTCATAATTTGATTAAATAGGTCAGATGGAGCTCGCCAAAACTCGGTTTTGTGTTTTTGCCCATAATGCGAAATCTAATCATCCGCGTGTGTGTCAAAAACTTTGTCATGGCTCGGTTCATCTGTTCATAATTTGATCAAATAGGTCAGATGCCTGCCCTGTTCTTTTCTTACAGGGGGGCTCGCCATCGCGCTGACTGCATGTTATTCTATTTCTTGTGTTTTTTGAACGCAGATTTGCGCAGAAAAAATCCGTGTCAATCAGTGTTTGCAGAATGCAATCCGCGTCTTCCGCGTTCCACCAACTCTAATAAATATTCTCCTGTGTTTCAATAATTTTGTCATGCCCCGGTTCAAATAAATACTTATTTTTGATGAATAAAATAAAAAGTACAAACTAAAAAAAACAACGAAAACCCAAACACCATTTCAGGGGAGACACCGCAGGGTAGAAGGAAAAATATCAGAATTTGCAATATCCTCCATCAATCAGGCAGTTACACCCCGAAAAGAGTTGTGGTAAAATAACGATGAGGGAAAGGGAGAGGTGGGGGTGTTGTGTGCAACCATAATAACACAATTACCTTTGAGTAGTCGAACTAAAGATAGTGCATGAAAAATATAGAAACACAAAACTACCCTAGCATTAAACAAAGTTGGGGCATTTTAGGAATAATAATATTTTCAACAATATTTTTTATTCCAATTCTTTTCCTATTAGAAAAGATTATAGGTGAAGAGTTTTCTTTTTTGGCTTATTATATTTTGGCATTCGGATTACCCCTATTGATTATTCATCTAATAAGAAAAAGAAAGACGAGAATTGTTGGCTACAAATTTGGCCTAACACCATTCAAAATCATTGGGTTATCAGTTATTGCAATAGTCGCATTAGATTTAGGATTGGTTTTACCAATAATAACTTTAATACCAACCAATGAATTTGTGGATAAAGTTTTTCTCAATATGATTAATGAAGACAGCTTATTAATATCTTCAATCATGTTTGTTATTGCTGCACCATTTCTTGAAGAATTTATATTTAGGGGTATAATTTTAGACGGGCTGCTAAAAAGATATTCTCCTCTTAAATCCATTATATTTTCCAGTATCTTATTTGGCATTGTTCATTTAAATCCATGGCAATTTGTAAGTGCTTTTTTATTCGGCATTATTGCAGGCTGGGTTTATTATAAGACGACTAACCTTACTTTGCCCATCTTGATGCATTTTGCAAGTAACTTGTTTTCAATAATTACGGGCTATTTTTCTGATGACCCAATGCTTCAAAATCAAACAATAATTGAATATTACGGTGGAATATTTTATTTCATAATAATTATCTTAGGCGCTTTGACCGTTGCGTTAATATCCATAATTATGCTAAATAAGTATTTCTCTAAAAAACCTATAGAATGGCAGCAAACAACATGCTATACCTGACAATTGCGGGTGCAGTGCAGGTTTCGAGGTTTCTGCTTTGCTTTATCTTTCGTCTCGGGGATAGTTTAGCAATCCGTAATCCGTAACATGCAGGTATAGCAGGAACGTTAGCGGCACGTAAAACAAATGAACCTAAAATCAAGAAAAAATATGAATATTACAATCAATACAATATTACTATCATTCATGTTATTTTTCAGTTCTTGTCAAAGAAGTACTAACGTGCTGTTGCCTGAAGCTTATAAGATAACAAGAAGTATCTCTTTTAATGGTTTAAATGTAGATGTAATCATTGACAAACCTGCATTAAATGAAGTAGATGTCTTGTTGGTTTATCATGGTACAGCACGTTATGACAGTTTAATTCACGATGCAGCCGAAACAATACTTAGTAAGTTTAAATGTATTTTAGATAGACAAGATATGATGATTATAAGTGTTGTATATCCAGAGGAAAATTTATTAATGGGAGATAATGTCTTACATTCGGAAGCATCTCTTTTATGGGTTCAAAATAAAGCTGAAGAAGAATTAGGAATTTCAGTAAAGAAAGTATTTCTTGGAGGACATTCTCAAGGTGGTTATATTGTAACTCGATTAAAAACAATGCATCAAACAAATGGTGTTATTGCAAATGCTCCAGGACCATTAAATTTGGTATATAGGTGTCAGTTGGAAGAAAACGGTATCATTCCTAATGGTAATGCTTGCAGTTTATTGAAAATTATGTACGGGTCAACAACCGATAATCCAGATGCCTATATGGACAGATCACTTTTAAGTTTTACAACTGGCTTTAAATCAGACATATTGTTTGTTCAGGGATTAAATGACGGTAATATTCAAATGTATTCTTGGCCAACATTTAAACAACAAATAAGCAATTGCTCTAATTGTCAAGATGCAGAGTTTATAGACATTCCAAATCACGGACATGGTGCATTGTTCACAAGTGTCTTTGCAAAAGACAAATTCAACACTTTTATAAATAGTAGATGAACTACCAGCCGCTATTTAACAGCAATATGATCAGTTTGCAAAACCCGGCGAATATTAGCTTCGCTGAGCTCGTCCTTCGTCCCCGGTTCCCGGTTGAAAGAAATCGAACCAGCGCCAGGGCACTTTGCAAGGCGTTTGAGTGTTTTTGGGGATTTTTGGGGGTAATAAATAATCGGGAAAAGAAAATGCAATTTCGGATACGATTATACTATTTTAGCGCAGTGCTTTGGGGATCGTA
>CAZPVB010000016.1:4932-37964 GCA_964589855.1 uncultured Bacteroidales bacterium | reverse complement strand
GAATAAGAGCAGAAAGGGCATCAACCTGATCTCCATTGAGCAGAATATCGAGTTTTACCAGATCAGACTGTCTGTAACCAATGGGATAATAGTCGAAAGAAGCATATCCTCTCGATAAGGTTTTTAAACGGTCGTAAAAGTCAAAAACAATTTCAGACAAAGGCATTTCAAAAGTAAGTTCTACTCTGTCAGTGGTTAAATAAACCTGGTTTTTAATACTGCCCCTTTTGTCCATGCAAAGCGACATGATGGTTCCAACAAACTCAGATTTGGTGATAATCTGAGCGCGTATAAAAGGTTCTTCTATATAGTCTAACTCGTTAGGCCCAGGCATATCAGAGGGATTATTCACCACAAGTTTTGCCCCTTTTTTTGTATAAGCAAAGTAAGATACATTGGGAACGGTAGTAATAACGGTCATTTCAAATTCACGTTCCAGTCGTTCCTGTACTATTTCCATGTGCAACATGCCTAAAAAGCCGCAGCGGAAACCAAAACCCAGTGCTGCTGAAGATTCGGGTTCGAAGGTAAGTGATGCATCATTGAGTTGCAGTTTCTCCATTGCGGATCTCAACTCTTCAAAATCATCGTTTTCAACGGGGTAAATACCTGCAAAAACCATGGGTTTTACCAATTCAAAACCCTGAATGGGTTCTGTGGTGCCATTTTTTATGTGTGTGAGGGTATCACCAACTTTTACTTCCTTTGCCTCCTTGATACCAGATATTATATAACCTACATCGCCGGCATAAATTGTTTTTCGGGGTATCTGTGCAATTTTCAATACACCTACCTCATCAGCATCATACTCTTTTTTGGTTGCCATGAATTTTACATGATCACCTTGTTTGATCTGACCATTGAAAATTCTGAAATAGGCTATTACGCCCCTGAAGGGATTATAAACCGAATCAAAGATCAATGCCTGCAGGGGTGCATCAATGTTACCTGTAGGGTGGGGGACTTTTTCCACAATCGAATTGAGTATTTCTTCTACACCCATGCCTGTTTTTCCGCTGGCAGGTATAATATCTTCATAGTCGCATCCTATCAGATCAACGATCTGGTCTGATATTTCTTCGGGCATGGCACTGGGAAGATCCATTTTGTTTAGCACAGGGATGATCGTGAGGTCATGCTCTAAAGCAAGGTATAGATTTGAGATGGTTTGTGCCTCCACTCCCTGGGCAGCATCAACAATCAGAAGTGCACCTTCGCAGGCAGCGATACTTCGCGATACTTCGTAACTAAAATCCACGTGTCCGGGAGTATCAATAAGGTTCAGTACAAATATTTCTCCTTTGTATTCATACTCCATTTGTATGGCATGGCTTTTTATTGTTATGCCACGTTCTCTTTCCAGATCCATATTGTCCAGCAATTGATCCTGGAATTCTCTGTCGCTGATAGTGTTGGTAGATTGAAGTAAGCGGTCGGCCAAGGTGCTTTTACCATGGTCTATATGTGCGATGATGCAGAAGTTTCGTATGTTTTTCATAATGTGCAAAATTACAACTTAAAACAATATCTTTACGCTATTATCGTATATAATCAATTTTTATTCGCTTTTGTTGGGTAAGGCTTCTCAAACAAATTTTTGCCAGATAAAAAGAAAAATATATCGAAACCACCATGCTTTTAGGCTAAATACAGGCAACACTGATAGCAAGCAGGAATATCTCCTGATAAAATAGGCAAGGGTGATGCATTCCGGTCTGTTCACTACAAATTATGCCGGGAAGGATTAATTTTTACACATCTATTCAATAAAAATGGTATTTATTTTGTTATTATTGTAATCCTCATTAACCAATACTTTTCAAATATGCATAACCCAATTTCATCACTCCGGATTCCAGTTTTTCTTTTTTTGTTTTTTTTCTTTGGTTTTTCATCCGCACAAAATCAAGGACTTAACAGTTACTCCCAAACTGACCTGCCTTTCCACAGCACGCAATATGTTTTTTCTTTATATGAAACTGATCATGCTTTGTGGAAGTCGGATACTGAAGTTCAAAAGTATTCTGAAAATACCGGAATCGGCATGGTGCTTTCTGATGATGAGCGCGATGTGAAAGATATGAGTACCAAAGAAAGGATTATTTTTGGAGGATATCTGGGATTACAAATAGGAAACCTGGTTACTTCAGTAAATGTTTCACCCACAATAGGTTATTTGATTACCAACAGACTAACTGCCGGTTTAGGGGGTACTTACCAATATTACAGAGATCGGGGTTGGGGTTCCAGTGTTGATTTTTCCACTTCAACACATATTTATGGGGGTAGTGCTTATGCCCGTTATCTTATTTTTCGCCAATTCTTTACCCATGTTGAGTTTGAAGCACTCAATCTTGACTCGCAAATGGGGTTTTCCCCTGCCACAGGCGCCCCTTCCAACAACGAACGGTATTGGGAGTATAATTATTTTGCCGGAGGAGGTTACCGGGCACCGCTTGGGCCCAAAGTATTTCTAAACCTGATGGTCTTGTATAATTTCAATACGAGCAGTGTGGTTTATTACCAAAATCCGGTGTTTCGGTTTGGAGTAGAAGTACGTATGTGATTTTTTTTTACCATCATCTAAAATATTAGGTGTTTATTGTATTTCGGTGTTGGCGAAATCATTAATTTTGCAATCATTCAATGCTCTTATATCAATGAATTGATATGGGGGTTTTTTGTATGGATTCTTTAGGGAATTATAATGGTCTTTATGAAGGTTCTTTTCGTGGTTTTTATTTTCGGAAAAGGATTATCAGTTGTGATTATTTATTTATTCATTACAGAAAAGATCCACATTGATCGTTCAACACCGTTTTTTTAGTTTATCCTTAAATTCAATATTATCAATTACTCACATTTTAAATAAAAATAGTATATGAACAATGCACAGTTTTTTTATGATCGACCTGCCAACGAACCTATTCTGGAATACAAACAAGGGTCACCTGAGAGGATCGCTCTGGAAAAGGAGTTGGAGCGTCAAAATCAAATGCAGGTAGAAATACCCTTGATCATAGGAGGAAAAGAGGTGAAATCCGGTAATATCGGAAAGGTGGTAAGCCCACACGATCACCAGCATGTGATCGCCACTTATCATAAAGCCGATGAAGAACACGTAAAAATGGGAATTGAAGCAGCATTGAAAGCGCATAAACAATGGGCTGAGGTTTCCTGGGTAGAAAGGGTTTCGATCCTTTTAAAAGTAGCAGAACTGATCAGTACCAAATATAGGGCGCTCATGAATGCTGCTACCATGATCGGACAGGGAAAGAATGCCTATCAGGCAGAAATTGATGCCGTTTGTGAAACGATCGACTTTATTCGTTTCAATGCACATTATGTATCCCAGATTTATACGGATCAACCCCATAGCGAAACAGGAAACCTCAACAGGGTGGAATATCGTCCGCTCGAAGGATTTGTATTTGCTGTAACACCGTTTAATTTTACAGCCATAGCATCAAATCTTTCCCTTTCACCGGTTATAGTTGGTAATACAACAGTTTGGAAACCTGCCACAACCGCTTTGCTGTCTAATTATTACCTGATGCAGATTTACCGGGAAGCAGGACTTCCTGACGGGGTTATTAACTTCATTCCCGGACAGGGTTCCATGATCGGTAATGTGGTACTGAATCATAAAGAGCTTGCCGGAATACATTTTACAGGCAGCAACGGTACTTTTTATCAACTCTGGAAAGGTGTTGCCAATAATGTTGAGAACTATCGCTCTTATCCACGTATTGTAGGTGAAACAGGTGGAAAAGATTTTGTATTTGCCCATCCTTCCGCAGATGTAGATCAGGTTGCCACTCAACTTGTAAAAGGTGCTTTTGAGTTTCAGGGTCAGAAATGTTCGGCTGCTTCAAGGGCTTACATACCCGAATCTTTATGGAATGAAGTGAAGGCAAAAATGGAAACAGATCTCGAAAATGTTAAACAGGGTGATGTTACTGATTTTTGCAATTTCGCCAATGCTGTTATTGATGATAAAGCTTTTAAAAGCATCACAGGATATATAGAAAAAGCGAGAAATACTCCTGATGCGGAGATTCTTTTTGGAGGTACTTACGATGACTCAAAGGGATATTTTATTGCTCCTACTGTAATTCTGGCGCATGATCCCAAATTTGTTACCATGCAGGAAGAGATCTTTGGACCCGTGCTTACGGTTTATGTTTATAAAGATGATGAATTTGAGAAAACCCTCGAACTTTGCAATGATACATCGCCTTATGCGCTCACTGGTGCAATCTTTTCCAACGACCGTTATGCAACCGTAAAGGCGTGTCAGATACTCAGATATGCTGCCGGTAATTTTTATATCAACGACAAACCAACTGGTGCTGTAGTAGGACAACAACCCTTTGGTGGTTCCAGACAGTCAGGTACCAATGATAAGGCAGGAAGTTATCTGAACCTGCTCAGATGGATATCAACCCGCTCTATCAAGGAAGTATTTGTTACACCCGTTGATTTCCGTTATGCTTATATGAAAGATCAAAACTGCGGGTAAAACTATTTGATATTGTATTTTCCTGCAAAAGGAATATAATGCAAAGGGTTATACATTTTATAGTTCATTTTGATGGTGTGATCAGGAAATAAATCATGACTTATTTGTTCAGTTAAAAATTTCCTGATCAACACAAATCAATTTTGCAAAGATGTATAACCCTTTTATCGTGCTTTTTCAGAAGAATAGTTCTGTTTAAATACAATAAAATCATCTGTTTAAAATGCCATTTAAAACACTTTTTTTATTAATTTTGTATGTAAATGGAATTATCCCTTAAACAACATACATACAATCATTATGACGAAGAATAAAAATACAGAGCAAAAAATATTTGATGCTGCCACAAAACTGTTTATCGAAAAAGGTGTAGACAGAACCAGTGTAAGAGATATTGCCTCCAAGGCAGGAATCAACCTGGCGTTAATGAATTATTATTTCAGAAGCAAAGAAAACCTTTTTGATTCGATCTTCACCAAGCTTGTTGAGGAGAATACAAGGGATTTGATGGCAATTTTAAATGCTGATATGCCACTGGAAGAAAAAATAACAAAATATGTGGATGCTTATATCGATATGTTGATTGAAAATCCGCTTTTGGTTTCTTTTTTTCTTTCTATCATTCACCGCAGCCGTGAAAAGATTACTGAAATGAATGTGATAAGTAATCTTTATTCTACCGAAAAATTTGCCAGTCAAATGTTTGAGGAAGAGAAAAAAGGTACGATCCGTAAAACAGATCCTTCCCATTTTTTTGTGGATATGATCAGCATGATCACTTTTCCTTTTGCTATCAAACCATTGATAATGCATAAAAATGAAATGAGTGATCAGGATTTTAAACATTTCATCCATGACAGAAAGAAAACAATCCCGGAAATGTTGATCAAAAGCATTAAAGTATGTGAGTAAAATAAAAAAGGACATTGATTAAAAATGTCCTTTTTTATTTATAATGGGGTGTTTTTTATTTTCAAAAAAAGATGTAAAAGTATTACCTGATAAGACTGATAACTCCATGGGTATCTCTTTTCTTACCTTGTCTTGAATAAGTTAAAACATAATAGTAAGTTCCCTGGGCAAAATTTCCTCCATCCCACCAATTATTCTCATAATTATTTTCTTCAAATACTTTTTTTCCGTGCCGGTTGTAGATTACAATCGTATTTTCAGGATAGTATTCCAGGTTTTCTATTTCAAACAAGTCGTTGACTCCATCACCATTTGGGGTGAAAACATTTGGGATGGTTAAGTCGCAGTTTTGGGTTGTAAGGGTTTCCTCAAAAATATCGAAGCATCCGGTAATGGTATCGGTAACCCTTACTGAGTAACTTGCTGGTTCTTTTGCCATGATAGTATCATAAATCCTTCCTTCCCATTCAGTACCTTCGAGCAACCATTGGTAATTCCAGGTTATTTCATCTCCGGCATTGATCGGTTCAACTTTAAACAATGTTGAATCTTCTTCACAAACAGGAAGTTCCAGTTCAGAGATAATCTCTGCTTCCGGAAGCGGGTGGGCAAATACTGTTACGGTGGTATCCCATGTACATCCAAAATTATCCGTAGCTGTAAAGCGAAAAAGCTTTTCACCTTCCTCTTCTATGGTTGTTATAGCAGGATTTCCTTCCAAAGGTGTATCGTTCTCGTCAAACCATTGTTCTTCGATGATTTCGGGTGTGAAAATGAGTGAATCCGGGTAAAAAGAATCGTTAAAAAACAAACTCCATCCGGTAACATGTCCGGAAGTCCCTTCTGTATTGTCTTCTGCCCTTATTTTCCAGGATCCATTTAATGGACAACCCGAAAGCGCTTCCAGAGATTCAACAGATGTGTAGGTTCCTTCTGGCATGTAAGGTTGATTAATATAATAATCGCCTGCCTGATCGGTATATTCGTGAAACTGGAAGGTGGTCTCATCCATGGTACCAAACTGGGGAGCCACATCAAAACAATATTCGTATCCTTTACCTGGAATGGATTCATCAGGGTTTTGGGTTACCGGCTCGCCCAGATTGGCTCCTCCCAATCCAAAATCCTTTAGTAGCACCGTATTTCCGGAAGGACACTCCAGTTCAAACTGAAGATGTCCGAAATCTTCATGCTCAATACGAATACAAACCTGGTCAAAATCCTGAAGATCCATAATGGTTTCTCCTTCCGGGAAAACATCATAAAGAAACGCTGATTCGAAGGGGTTTTCTGGTGAGATAAATGCTACGGTGTCGGAAATGGTGGGAAAACCCGTCCATGTGGTTGGGTTTGCGGATCCGATGAGGCTAAAGGTTTCCTCTGCACAAACCGTATCGGCAGATGCTTGTGTTGTATTAAAATTGGGTATGGTGGCAACCCGCGTGGTGATGATGGTATCAAAAAAACAATTGTTTACTTCATCGGAAACGGATATACTGAAAGGGTAAGCGCCGGGTTCTTCATAATCAATGCTTACCTGGGGCGTTGAGAAAATTTCGCCACTGAAGTTCCATTCAAATTCATAATTGGTTTCATTGCCCTGAGGATCTCCCCCGAGGTATTCCGGAATTGCTTCAATGGCAAGTGTTTGAAAACCAGGACACAGATCAAAAGTGTTGTTTTCGTTCTCCGGAATGACGGAAACTACAAATGATTCGCATAATTCAAAGCATTCAATCTCTGCCCACCATCCTCCTGCTGTATCAGAAGGAGAAGAAGAGAACCTGAAATGGAGTGATTCTCCCTGTGCCCAAATTTCCTGCCCCTGCAATTCATTGCCGGTTGCATTAAAAAGAAGGGGTGCTGATT
This sequence comes from uncultured Bacteroidales bacterium, assembly GCA_964589855.1. GTDB lineage: Bacteria > Bacteroidota > Bacteroidia > Bacteroidales > UBA7960 > SKVR01. The sequence goes on along the minus strand of CAZPVB010000016.1, from coordinate 30,661 downwards.
CGTTCTGGCCGTCATAAACTTCAAGATAATCGCCGTTGCTCAATTCGAAATATTCAAAGGTTACTTTGATATAACGATCGTTTTCTGTGTCTGAGGGGACAGAGATAGTGGTGGATAAATTTTCACTATTCTGGTAAGGTGTTAAAGTGTCTGCACCACTATCGGTAAAAAAACCGCTACAGGATTCAATGACTTGTCCATCATTCTCATCAATGGGGAAAACTGTTTGTGTTTTCACCTTTTCCGAAATAAAAACAATTATAAGTATAAGAAGAAAATATCTGTTCATGGGGCAAAATTAATGATTTCGATATACACTTTTTATGTTTGTATTAAAATTAAAAGTAAACCTTTGATTTTTATTACTGAGTCCACTCCGAAAACTTGTTTTCGGCAAATTTGTGTTCATTTTCTGTTTTTAAACCCTCTGATTATCATAATTTAGCATCTGTGAAAATCTGTGTAATCTGCGGATAATTGACTTTTTGGAGTGGACTCATCATGAAGGTTTTGTCTGTAAATCCATCTTTCTGATTTAAATATCCGGTAGTTTTAATCTTATCTTTTCATGATTGAAACAAACCGTTTCTCCTTTTTTTGCAATGACAGAATATACCCATAAGTCTAACTATTGAAATATTGTCTGTGTTTGAAAAATAATCATTGTTGTTTGTTTCAAAGTAGTTGTTATGGTTTGGTTCATTGAAGACAATTGGCAAGGATCATTGATCAGGAAACCCAAAACATGTAGTTTTCTTATGGGTACCAAATAAGATACGCACAATTGAGTTGATTATTTTACAGAAAAAAAATTATGGGAGATGAATACAAAGATTGTTTACTTCTTAAAATACAATCCTTTCATGATTTTGCTTTCAAACTTATTTCCGATGGGCAGGTAAGAAATGTTCTCGTGAGCACCTATCAGAAGCATGCCATCGTTAAACAAACTTTCGTGGAAAAGGGAGATTACTTTGTTTTGTAAATCAGTGTTAAAATAGATGATGACATTACGACAAAATATAAGATCGAATTTATAAAATATACTGCCGCTCACAAGGTTGTGATATTTGAAGTTCACTTTGTCGCGCAAAAATTGTTTGATTTTGAAGGTTTTGCTCAAAGAATCCTGTTCAAAATATTTATCGTATGAGATGTTTGTTGATTCTTCAAAGTTCAGAGGGTTCACTTTTATCACCTTATCAAAATTATCAAAGTAGGTGTGGTGTAATCTGTTGTTGAAAACACCGCTTTTGGCTCTCTGCAAAATATCGGTATTGATATCGGTGGCAAACACTTTGGTTTTTTCCAGCAAATCCAATTCGTTGAGCAGAATCAGCATAGAGTAAACCTCTTCTCCGCTACTGCATCCTGCATGCCAGATGTTGATATTGGTTTTATTTTTGAATAATCCTAAAACATTCCTGCGTAAGTTCAACCAAACATTGATGTCTCTGAATAATTCGGTTGTGTTAACTGTGATGTCGTTGATCACTTTTTGAAAATACTGTGGATTCTCTCTGATCTTCACAATCAATTCGTCTGCGCCCGAAAGATTATGACTGACCAATAAATGCTCAATACGTCTTCTGAAAGACATCTCGGCATAATTGGAGAAATCAAAGTCATATGCTTTCTGAAATTCGTAAATGATCCTGAAAATATCATTTTCGCTGATTTCTACCTTAACGGGCATTTATTATTCATTTTATTGAATACTGAATTGCGTGCATTTTTCAATCTAAGCGTGAGGCAAGTTAGCAAATTATTATTTCTAAAAAATCTGTTTTTCACGTAATTTTGTCATTTTGCTGGTTTAGTCTGAAATATGACATGAGGGGCGCTCTATAACGCATTAATTGTGTATCCGTTTCGATTAACTGGTGTTTTATGAGATGGTGCTTACTCATGAGTTTTTATATTTTAACCTAAACAGGCGATTTTTTAACCATCAATCAGCGTAAAATGACGGGTGTGAAAAGTTGCAAATACCAGATAATTCTGAAACATCTAATTCAAACCTTTCGAAGAAATGATAAGGATAGTATGCTGTTTTTAATATTTCCAGGTGCAGGATTCATCTGCGCCTGTAATCAAATTCTCAGACTTTACCAAACAATTACTTTTCCTTGTTTTATCTGCTTTCTTTCCGACAAATATTGTCATGCCATGATGTTGTTGCATAACAAAAAAAATTCACACCCTTTTTTGTGAGTGGTATGATAAAAAGAGAAAGATGCGATAACAACTTCAAAAGAATAAAGAGGGAGTTATTTTTTTTGATCTTTATCTCCCGTGGGGAAAAAATCTCCAGGATTCCTTGTATTATCCACTTCATTGGGAAAACTATCAGGAGATTGTCTTAGGATTTTGCCTTTCATTTTTTTCATTTCCGGCTGGGTCATGATATAATTCTCAAACAAAAATCCCGCAATATCTTCTTCTAATTTATAAAAGGAAGATCTTTCACCGGTTTCAAAAGGTTTGGCGCTTCCGTTGGTCATAAAGATAAAACCAAAATCGGGGTTTTCATGAAAATACATATCTGAGATCAAACCGTATGCTTCACCCGAATGTCCTTTGAGACTTCTGGAGGGTAAAATATTCTCACCCAGCTCCATTTCGTTTACCAGATGTATACCTAAACCCCATGCATTGAAAAGGTTGTAGTAAGTATTTCCATTCATGCCATTGTATTGCCATTGCACCTGGTACATTTCCCGGAGAGTTTCAGGTTTTACAATTTGTATGTTTTTATACCTGCCATTGTTCATGAGCATAATCATGATCTTAGCCAGATCTCTGGCATTGATCCTTAACCCTCCCTGCGGGGCGAAAATCAATCCATTCGTTCCGGTTTTGTAGTTTTCATATTTTACCTGATCGGGCATCCCGTAAGGATAATAATCTGCCTGAGGAGTCCAATTGCCGTTGGTTTTTCGGTATAATACGGCCAAATCTGAAGGGTCTTTCAAATTGCCAACATTGAAACCTCCTTCAATTTTCAATGTGTCTAATATATTTTCTTTTACATAAACATCAAATCTGGTTTTTGAGATTTTTTCAATGATAGTGCCCAGGATACCATAACCCAGATTGCTGTAAGTAAAATATTGGCCAGGTATCTGTTTTATCCATAAATTATCACCATAATACTGACCTTCCGGATTTATGAGTTCACTAATATTTGGTGGGGTAGGATTACCATAGGTAAGGGTTAAAAAATTATCGTAAGCGTTTCCGTCTTTTAATGTTGAGGTATGAGAGAGTAGCATCCGTGGGGTGATGGTATGATCTTTTGAATGAGGATTTTGCACTTTATAACCCAACAGTTCAGATATATCATCATCCAATGAAACCAATCCTTTTTCTTCTAACTGCATAAAAGCAAGAGCGGTTAGCACTTTAGAAATGGAAGCTACCCGGTAGAGTGTTGAATCATCAACTTGCCTCTTCTTTTCTATATCTGAGATTCCATGATAAGCATCAAAAATCACACTGTCTTTGTATACAACCAGCGCAGACATACCCACGAGTTTATGCTCCTCAAAAATTTTTTCCAACTCTTCAGGTATCTCTTTATCAGGTTTAGTATCAGATAATGCTGTCATGGGAAGAAATAATGATATAAAAACGATCCGTATAAAAAAATGATCCATTTTGAAGGATTTTTGATTGAATTAATCTGGTTTTTTGTTGGTCTGCTATCAAAATCTCTTACGAAAATTTGATAGTAAAGGTTCTAAAAATAACTGAAATATACAGGGGTATCAGTGCTTTTTAATAATCAGGTATTCAGATGAACCGAACCATGAATATATTATTGACGCACACGCGGATGATTAGAATTTCGCAATACGGCAAAAAGCACAAAATCAATATTTTTGGCGAGGTCGTTTGTTAAAAAAACGCGAAACGAATGAATCAAATTTAAACAGATAAAACCTCCATGATTGGATTAATACACACACGAAAATGATTAATATGATAAATGGAATGCTGATAATCTTGTCTGAGCCCGGGAATGCATGGAAAGAAAGGATTTATCCGGATTTTTCTATCAGCGATTATCTGAAAAATCAGCGTCATATGCTTTCTGATACTACTTGTGGTAAATGATAAAAAATGCCCGGTGTATTGATTGGATCTTTATGAAAATCCTAAAATCCTTCAACTTTTAGTCTGAACAACCTGATTAGTGAGGTGTAGACTCTGTTTATGCAGAAATGGATGTTTTTCTATTGATCACCTAAAACATCTGCCATAGAACTTGCTTTCAGGAGACATTCTTCGTATTCTTTTTCAGGGTCAGAAGATATGGTTAGTGCACTACCGGCCATAAAACTTATGTATTTATTGTATGCATTGTAAAGAATACTCCTGATGACCACGTTAAAATCGAAATCTTTTTCGGGAGTTATGTATCCTACTGTTCCCGAATATAATCCACGCTTTGTGATCTCAAATTCATCAATGATCTCCATGGCTCTGATCTTAGGTGCACCAGTCATGGATCCCATTGGAAACGCTTCTTTGATGGCATCTGCAAAATGACGCCCGGGATGCAAAGTGCAACTGATAGTTGATATCATTTGATGAACATTGGGATAAGTGTAAATTCCGCAAAGTTCCTCAACTTTTACTGTTCCTTTTTTTGCCGATCGTGAAAGATCATTTCTAACAAGGTCAACAATCATAATATTTTCACTTCGTTCTTTCGGATCGTTTTGCAGTTGTTGCATTAATTGCTGATCTTTCACTTTTGTTCTTCCGCGTTTGATGGTTCCTTTGATGGGTTGTGAGATCAATTTGTTATTTCGCTTGGCCAGAAATCTTTCGGGTGACGAACTGATCAAAAACTGCTCTCGTTTTTTGTAAAAACAAGAGAAAGGCGAAGGATTTTTGCGTGTAAGTTCAAGATAGGTGTGTAAAGGGTTTATCTGATCATGAGAAAAAAACTCAATGCAATAGTTCATTTCATAAATATCACCTCTCTTAATGTGTTTCTGAATATTTCTTACATTTTGTAAATAGTTTTCCCTCGATACACGTTGTTTTATAATGGGAGATGAATGTGTTGTTTTTTTGTAAAAATTAAATTTCTCAATATTTCTGAGAATACATTCCGCCTGCATTTTTGTTTTATCACTGTTTGCAAAACCGATGCTCAGCTCTTTTTCACCCAAAACAAACACAACTTCGGGGATGTAAAAATGCATTAATGGCATTTTAATATGATCTGTTTTGGTGGCTTTATGATCCTTGGATTGTTTAGTATCTTTGTTTTTCAATTCATAGGACATAAATCCAAATATCCAATCCTGATTTTGATCCGAAAAAGTTTTCAGCGTTTCAAAGGGGTCCTGATTTTGATGATCAACAATGATCTCAGATCTTATGCCTGCTGCCAGAATTTTGTTGTAAGAACCGTAGGGATCATTCTCTGATTGATTTGAATTGAGAAAGGTAAGGGTTTCAAAATTGGTATTTGCCCAACTTAAAAGTTTGGGTATGAAATCTGAATAATCCGGGATCATAAAATCATGAAATATCCTTTTGGGCATGGAGTCAATAGTATTTGCAGAAGTGCGAACCAATGGGGAGTTACTGATCATGAATGATATACTGTTTTAATGTCTCAGGTTTCCAATAATTATAATGTGTTTTTTTTCTAGACGTCTTATCTTGTAAAGATGGTGGACAAAACGAACTTAACCAATTTTCAATCGAAAGAAACCGATTTTTATCAAATTTAAAGAAATAAATAGATTTGATGAAAACAAATCTACAGTTATAAACCAATGTTTTTTTTGAATGGCATCTGCAGGAAAACCCAAATTGAATCCCTGGACATAGGGTGTAAACATATATGCTTTTATCAGAAAAAATAAACGAAATGAGTTTTCTTACTTTTGCTAAAAAATTGTTAGTTAATTCATTAGTTAGTTTTTGAGTGGAAAAAAACCATATTGCTTATAAAAATTGTGATGTAAACTTCTCCAATTATTTTTCAATGTTATATTCTGTATTAATTTTGCGAAAAATAAAACAGAAGGGTATTGAATAATGCTCTTACCAAAAAAACTACGATTCACTTTTTAATTATTCATTTTGAAAAAGAAAGAGAAAAATACAAAGAACGGTGACGAGGAAGGCGGATCAATGTCTTTCTGGACTCATTTGGAGGAATTGCGCGGACACCTGGTACGCTCGGTCATTGCTATTTTTTTATTGGCTATAGGTGCATTTATTGCTAAAGATATCCTTTTTGATTATGTAATCCTGGCACCCAAAGAGCCCTATTTTTTTACGAACCGTTTATTCTGCTGGTTTGCCGAGAGGTTTTCGGCACCTGCGCTGTGTATCAATCAAAATCCTGTTGAAATCATCAACATTGAGCTTGCCGGGCAGTTTAAAACCCATATAATCGTTTCTCTGATAAGTGGTTTGATCGTTTCCTTCCCTTATATTTTATATGAATTCTGGAGTTTTATAAGACCGGCACTTCATCCTCGTGAAAAAGCCAACAGCAGGGGAGCGGTATTTGTAACTTCTTTTCTTTTTTTGCTCGGGGTTTCATTCAGTTATTTTATTATTGCTCCTCTTACCATTAATTTTTTAGGTTCTTATCAGGTTAGTAACCTGGTGGCCAATCAAATTGCTTTACGGTCGTATATCACTACTGTAACCATGGTTACATTTGCTACGGGTATTGTTTTTGAACTTCCTGTAATTGTTTACTTTTTGAGCAGGGTTGGTTTGCTTACCCCTGAGTTTATGAAGAAAAACCGTAAAGTGGCCTTTATACTCATCATTGCCCTATCTGCATTAATAACCCCACCTGATGTTTTCAGTCAGATACTTGTGGGTATTCCTCTTTATGTTTTATACGAAATATCTATCGGTATTTCTAAAAGGGTCAAGAATGAAATAGAGCAGGGAATGAATGAATAAATGCCCATACATTTGTTGTTTACCCTTATTGATCAATTTTCAGCATTTATCATCTTTGCCTTGAGTTAGAAGAGGTATGTTTAAAGATTTTCTTAAAGGTTAAAAGCGATCAAAAGCATTCTTCCATTCAATGATTATGCATGATTATATTTTTCTCATAATAAGGTTGTGTAAAAAAAACTCCTGTTTTTTTGCTCAAAAACAGGATATGTCATTTCAAAATTTCGCAGACAAAAGGGTAGGGTAGAACCTCAATTGATTATGCAATCGGTTGTGAACTTACAACGAAAAGATATTTTAATCCTTGATAGAAACAAAAAAAAACGTAACAGTATCATATTACGATGCTATCACGTTTTTTTATTAGAGGCAGCGTTACCGATTATTACCAGGATGTTCTGCGATGGAAAGGGTTGGAGTAAAACGGGTTAGAACCATAGTTTCCGTATGGTGAAAATGGATTTCGGCCATTGGAAATGTTTACCTCTGCTCCAAAGCGAAGATTTTCGGTAATCTTATAATCTACTCCCATCATCATTCCTCTCGCATTGGTGTTAAATGCCTGAGGGTTCATCTGATTTTGAAAAGCATTCATGTTATTCCGTTCTGTCCAGGCTGCTCCGGTGATGGTAAGGCGAGGGTTCATTTGGTAAGCACCCATCGCGTATACCATGGTTGAGTTTAACCTTTGGGGCACTTCCATGCCACTATTTAATTGCATGGAGCCATTGTTGCCCAGGTTTCCCGTGGTGAAAACACTTCCTACAACCAGTTGAAAATTTTTGGTAACATCTAATTGCATGTTGGGTGCTATGCTTTGCGAAAACAATGAGTTGCCTCCCATACCAGTTGTAAAAGAACTGCCCATTTGCAGCCCAAAGCTAGGTTGACTCTGCAAAATGCTGTATTCACCAGATAAAAGATTGAGTCCATTTTCTTCCTGTGCGGTGGCAAGTGAAAAAGCAGAGAGGATTAAAGCGAATGCAATCAAGTGCTTGCTGAATATTTTTATCGTTTTCATATGAATGTAAGTTTTTTAAATCGTTGCTTAAAAACCGCTAAATTCCGAATATATAAGAGAATTAATGTCGGCATTCAATGATCATTATTTTAATAGCGTGTTTCCAATACTAAAAGACTAAAATGGTAGATATTGTATTTTCAAATTCACCACTAATGAATAATCCTAAAAAAGAATTGCTTGCTAATATAGTAAAAAAACGTGATAAAAGTAAGGATATTTGATTGTAATTTTGAACTATTAACGCATAAATCTCCCACAAAGTTTTACATTTTTATTTGATTTTGATTTAATGTATTTTTTTGCTTTTGTGCGTGTTGGTTTCATTACTTTTGCAGTGAAATTTTCTTCTGCGTATTACTATATCTTTCAAACTTTTATTTATGAAGTTCAGAAAATTTAAGTACCCGGTTTTGTCATCGGTCAAGAATTATGTTGTTATAACATTGGCGCTTTTTATTAATGCCCTTGCCTGGACTGCTTTTATTATTCCCAACCAAATTGTAGGAGGAGGGGTTACAGGCTTAAGCACACTTATTTTTTATGCAACTGGTTTTCCTGTTGGTATCACCTTTTTTCTTATCAATATTGTATTGATAGTATTGGGTATCAAAAGTCTGGGACTTTCTTTTGGTATTAAAACTGTTTATGGGACTGTTTTGATCTCTGTTTTTTTAAGTGTGTTGCAGCAGATTATTACCGAACCCATTGTTGATGACAAATTTATGTCGGCCATTATAGGGGGAATTATGGCAGGTGCCAGTGTAGGCATGGTTTTTTCCCAGGGGGGAAGTACCGGAGGAACCGATATCATTGCCATGATGATCAACAAATATAAGAACATCTCTCCCGGAAAACTGATCCTTTACATGGATGTATTGATCATTTCCAGTTCATATCTTATATTTCAATCCTTAGAGGTGTTGGTTTATGGGTTTGTAGTCATGGCTGTTGCTGCATACTCTATTGATATGGTATTGATGGGACACCGTCAAAGTGTGCAGTTGTTTATTTTCAGCACAAAACACGAAGTCATTGCAGAGCAAATCGCTAATGACATTGGACGCGGCGTAACCCTCATCAATGGTAAAGGATGGTATAGTAAAAACGAGAGTAGCATCCTGATGGTGGTTGTAAGAAGATATGAAAGCAATCAGGTTTTCAGAACCATTAAACAAATTGACCCTTCGGCTTTTGTTTCGGTTGCCAACGTTATGGGTGTTTACGGAGAAGGTTTTGATCCTATTAAGTTATGACCTTTAATCTCTTTCCGAAGACGCAGGTTGAAGTTTTTTGCTCAGCCCCAAAATGGTTGTTTCGGTAAACGCAATACAATTTATCAAAAGTAAACTCCTTTTTCCCATTCTTCGCAAGTCTTGCATTGTAGTTTTATTTAAAAGGCAGGCAGCAAACAGGATTTTTCCTGCTGACAAAAAGTATATTCTTTTTGGCTTTCCTGTTGCGAAATCAGAGTTTTTCTGTCTGCAAGTTCTGCAAATCCTTCCTGATTGCAAATTCCCGGGGTACTTTATTGACTCATCTCAAAACAAGCGTTTCCGTTATTTTTATAAAACCACGTTTTTCACCTGTATAAATCAGGTATATTCCATGCTGTCGGTGCACAACACAAAAAGTAATTTTGTTATTGAAGATTTGCATTTATTCAAATCAGGATATAACAATTAAAAAATATTGATATGATGCTAACAGACAAAGAATTGAATTATCTAAAAGATCTTGAGCAAAACAAAGATGTTGTTTACCTGCTCAATACGCGCGAATGCGAGCTGATCTCAAAACTGATTAAAAGTTATAAAGAAATTCAGCAGCAATTGAATGCACTCCAGATAAGTAAAGATTTCTGAAACGTTTAATAAACTTATTCCACAAACATGTTTTATATTATGAGCTACAGAGAAATTGTTTTAAAATTGTTGAAAAAACGGGGAGACATTATTTGCATGGAGAATCATTTGATGAACGATTTTAAGGACTCTGAGAATACTGGTGAAAATTTTGATGACTGGTGTGAATTAAACGGAATTGAATTTTTAAAAGATGATACACTTTCTTCTTCTCATATCCGACTGAGAAAAAGAACATACAATTACGAGAATAATTAAAAGTACGCGATCGAAATGATACATCGTTTATTGATGATTAGTATCCGCAAAGAAATGTGTTGATCCTTGCACAAGGAAAGACAGCCTCCCCAGGGTAAACCCCGTTCAGCATCGCTGAACGGGGTTTTTATTTATCCTGCATTTTCTATCTCTGAAATTTCTTTAGGTATAGGTTTACCCAGCATCTGATAACTGTTTTCTGTAACCAAAATATTGTCCTCAATCCTGATCCCGCCAAAATTCTTCAGTTTTTCAACTTCTTCATAATTGATGAAATCAGTGAATTTATTTTCTGCTCTCCATTGCTCAATGAGTGCAGGTATAAAATAGCATCCAGGTTCTACGGTAAGCACAAATCCTGGTTGCAATTTTCTTCCAAGTCTTAAAAATGCTGTTCCAAAAATATCAGATCTTTTGATCTCTTCATCGTATCCCACAAAATCTTCACCCAGGTCTTCCATATCGTGAACATCAAGCCCCATCATATGTCCCAGACCATGGGGCATAAAAAGAGCATGGGCACCCAGCTGAACCGCTTCTTCCGGGTTTCCTTTCATCAGTCCCATTTGTTTGAGGCCGTATGCCAGTTGCAAAGCAGCATGCAAATGAACATCGCGGAAAGCAATACCTGGTTTGATCCTATCAATGGCACTGACCTGCGAATGAAGCACAGCATTATAGATGTCTTTTTGCAAAGAAGAGAATTTTTTACCTACTGGTGTTGTCCGGGTATGATCGCTGGCATAGTGCATCTGCGTTTCAGCGCCTGTATCAACCAACAAGAGGTCGCCCATTTCCAGTTTATTGCCATGGTAATGGTTGTGTAAAGTTTCGCCTCTTTTGGTAACAATAGCCGGGAAAGAAAGCATACCCCCGGCAGAAATAGCAATTCCTTCGATGGCACCTGCAATCTCTCTTTCAAATACTCCCGGCTCTGCCATTTTCATAGCAGTTGTATGCATCTTCCATCCTGTTTCTATGGCTTTTTCGATTTCTTTTACCTCCTGCTCTTCTTTTACCGACCGAAGTGCTACAATTGCCCTGATCAGCGATTCTGAAGATTTTTCTTTTTGATATTCCGAGGATATATCTGTTAGCTTTTGAAGCAAAATCTTGTTTTCTGAACGGTATGGTGGCAAAAAATGTAGATTTCGCCCCGATTTAGTCAAACTTTGAATTGTTTTGTACAAATCACTTTCCGGCATTGTTTTTTCAATACCGGTAGCCGTTGCAATTTCTTTCATTGTTTTTTGCGGACCCATCCAGATAATATCGTCGATGCTTACATCATTTCCGAAAAGGATTTCTTCTCCACTGTCAAGATCCAGTATAAGTGATAGACCAGGCATGTCGAGACCGGTAAAATAGAGGAAATTGCTATCCTGACGGTAACGGTAAATGTTGGATGGATAATTCATGGGTACATCAATATTTCCCAAAAGTAATATGACACCCTTTTGCATTTTATTTTTTAGTTCTGTTCTCCGGCTGATGTAGGTTTGTGTACTAAACATAAAGGTTTGTTTTTTTTGTTTTAAAAATTATGAATCGATGAATGTTAATGCTGTTGAAAACAAGAGTATGTGTGTATCGATCAGATTCTGCTTATCAACTTTATTGGCGATCTCTATCTGATCTTTTTGATCAAATTATAAACAATTGAATGGATATCTTCGCACAGTTCAATATTTTGTTTTATGTAAAATCATGAAGTTACACTAATTTGTATGGTTACATGATTATTTTTTGATTATTTAAAATTATTTCAAATAAGCAAATTGTTTGCAAATGATTCGCAGAACATATACATTTGTTGACATAATTGATAATCAACTCCAACTCCATGGCCAGATCCGGAAAAGTTTTTTTATTCCTTCAATTTCTGCACCGGGTGATTTGATCTCCAATGTTTAATAAAGTTTACTATACCTCAAAAGAATCATTTATCCATTAAATTAAAAATCAATCAATATGAGCAAAAAAAGAATTCGATTAGCCTCGCTAAGTCATAAATATTTTATGGCTGCGGCCGGGGTGTTTTTGATGTTGTTTTTAATTGCACATCTTTCTACTAATTTACTGCTAATTATAGGCGACGAAGGGGCAAAGTTTGACGAAGCAGTAGAGTTTCTTACTACCAATCCTTTTATTCGCGTTGTGGAAATTTTCCTTTTCGGTGGTTTTCTTCTTCATATTATTTTGGGGTTTGTGATTGAATGGCACAACAAAAAATCACGCCCTGTTGGTTATAAAGTCGCTACAAAATCGCAAACATCTGGTTTTTCAAGGTTTATGATCCATACCGGGATTGTCATATTTATCTTTCTTATCATACACTTGTATCATTTCTTTTTTGTGAAAGTTGGATTGGTAGATGTTTATGCAGGTGCTGAGTCGAAGCATGACTTTTTTCCCATGGTAAGAGAAATGCTTCAAAATCCGTTAGTTTCTATTTTTTACGCTGTTTCTGTTATCATTTTAGGGTTTCATCTCAATCATGCTTTTCAGTCGGCATTTCAATCTTTTGGACTTAACCACAACAAATATACCCCGGCGATAAAGATCATCGGAACGCTTTACGCCATCGTTATCAGTGCCGGATTTTTTGTTATTCCGGTATATTTTATGTTTTTTTATTCATAATCAAAGAATTAACCCAATATATAATACAATATTATGGTAAAGTTAGATGCTAAAATTCCAAAAGGCCCCTTGGCCGATAAATGGGAAAATTATAAATCTTCTGTAAAGTTGGTTAGCCCGGCCAACAAAAAGAAACTCGATATCATTGTAGTAGGTTCAGGTTTGTCAGGTGCTTCCTCTGCAAGTTCTCTCGGAGAGATGGGATATAATGTAAAGGTATTTTGTTTTCAGGACTCTCCGCGCCGTGCTCACTCTGTTGCGGCTCAGGGCGGAATGAATGCCGCGAAAAATTACAAAAACGACGGCGACAGTCATTACCGCTTGTTTTATGATATGATTAAAGGTGGTGATTTTCGTGCCCGTGAGGCCAACGTCTACAGAGCAGCGCAGGTAAGCACGCAAACAATCGACCATTTTGTTGCCTTGGGCGTGCCTTTTGCACGCGATTATGGTGGTATGCTCGAAACACGTTCTTTTGGTGGGGTGCAGGTATCCCGGACTTTCTATGCCAAAGGACAAACCGGGCAGCAATGTTTGCTGGGTACTTATTCATCGCTGAGCAGGCAGGTAGCCAAAGGAACTGTAAAAATGTATCCCAGACAAACCATGCTCGACCTTGTTATTGTAGATGGTAAAGCCAGGGGTATCATTACACGAAACCAGCTTACCGGAGAAATTGAAAGACATTCGGCACATGCCGTGGTTCTGGCAACTGGTGGATACGGAACCGTTTTTTATTTGAGTACACTGGCATTGGGTAGCAATGCCTCTGCTGCATGGGCAGCTCATAAAAAAGGTGCGCTTTTCGCCAATCCAAGTTTTATCCAGATTCACCCCACTAGTATTCCGGTTCTTAACGAATATCAGTCGAAACTCACTCTTATGTCAGAATCACTCAGAAACGATGGAAGGGTGTGGGTGCCCAAAGAAAAGGATGATAAAAGACATCCCAATAAAATTCAGGAGAATGAAAGAGATTATTATCTCGAAAGACGTTATCCTGCCTTTGGTAACCTGGTGCCAAGAGATGTAGCTTCCAGAGCTGCCAAAGAAAGGTGTGATGCCGGATATGGAATTGGAGATACTGGTTTGGCAGTATACCTCGATTTTAATAAAGCAATTACCAAACAGGGCAAAAAGGCGATTGAAGATAAATATGGCAACTTGTTTGAAATGTACCAAAAAATAACCGGCATCAATCCTTATGAAGAACCAATGAGAATATATCCTGCCGGGCATTACACAATGGGTGGTCTCTGGGTTGATTACAATCTTATGACCACTATACCCGGATTGTATTCTGTTGGGGAAAGTAATTTTTCTGAACATGGTGCCAATCGCCTGGGAGCCGCATCACTCATGCAATGTTCAGGAGATGGATATTTTATTTTACCCTACACCATCGCCGACTATCTGGCCGATGAGATCAGAACGCCCAAAATACCCACCGATACCCCCGAATTTGAAGAAGCTGAAAAAGCCTCTCGCGAAAAAATTGAAAAATTAATGAATATTCAGGGAACACAAACATCTACTTCATTCCATAGAAGATTGGGTAAAATCCTTTGGGATCATTGCGGAATGGTTAGAAGTGCTGATGGACTGGAAAAGGCAATTAAAATGATCGATGAACTGGAGGATGAATTCTGGAACGACCTGAAAATACCTGAAACCGCAGGGGAATATAACCAGGAACTTGAAAAAGCAGGAAGAGTGGCTGATTTCTTTGAAGTTGGAAGACTCATGTGCCAGGATGCCCTGGAAAGAAACGAATCATGTGGTGCCCATTTCAGGTCGGAGTTTCAAACAGAACAAGGCGAAGCCAAAAGAAACGATAACGAATTTGCATACGTTTCTGCTTATGAATACAACGGAAATAAGAAGAAGGAAACCTTGCACAAAGAACCGCTGGTTTTTGAAAATGTAGAATTAAAAGAACGAAGTTATAAGTAATCAGGTAGACTGTTTTTTGTAATGATCATAAAAAATTAATTATAACGATATGAAGTTAAAACTTAAAATATGGCGACAGAAAAATGCTGCCACCAAAGGAAAATTCAAAGATTATAAATTAGAGAATGTATCTCCTGAAATGTCATTTCTTCAGATGCTCGATTATTTAAATGAGACACTGATCACTTCAGGCGATGATCCGGTACATTTCGAGCACGATTGCCGCGAGGGCATATGTGGAAGCTGCGGTATTTATATCAATGGACGCCCCCACGGACCGCTGCAGAATACAACTACCTGTGAATTGCACATGAGAGAATTCAAAGATGGATCTACAGTTGTAATAGAACCCTGGAGAAGCAAAGCTTTTCCGGTATTGAAAGATCTTGTGGTTGACCGTTCTGCATTTGACCGTATTATTCAGGCCGGCGGTTATATCAATGCCAACACAGGTTCTACAAAAGAGGCAAATAATATCCCCATTAATAAAAAAGTATCTGACAGGGCTTTTGATGCTGCGGTATGTATTGGTTGTGGTGCTTGTGTTGCCGCCTGTAAAAACTCTTCTGCCAGTTTGTTTGTTTCTGCTAAAGTATCTCAATTGGCTATGTTGCCGCAGGGAAAAGTAGAAGCCGCCGAAAGGGTTGATAAAATGGTGGAACAAACCGATAAAGAAGGATTTGGTTTTTGCTCCAACACTTACGCCTGCGAGTTTGATTGCCCTAAAGGTATTTCGGTTGAGTTCATCGCTATGATGAACAGAGAGTTTTTTTCCGCTAAAGTAGCTGAACGTAAAAACACCTGATCCTGTGATTGATCATGCACTCTTAGTCTTAAATAGCATAGATTTTTTAGTTATATATCGATGCTTTTAGTGTTGTATTTTTCAATATAGACCTTTTAGGTCATGCTTTTTGTTTCTTGTTTTTTGTAATACTCTGAAAAAAAGAGTTTTGTTTGAAATAAAAAAAATGAATTTTTTTATCAAAAATGTTTTATTTTGAAAAATATATTCATATATTTGTTGTGTAATTAATTTAAAGTAACAAACAAACTAATTTAATGATTATGGCAACGAGTAAACTGGATCCGAAAAAACTGGAAGAAGCTGCCAGCAAAATGCGCGCAATTGCTCACCCCATGAGAATCGCAATCATTGATATGCTGGAAGAGAAGGAACAAATGAATGTTACTGAAATTTATGAAGCACTGAAAATTGAACAGGCATCCGCTTCGCATCATTTGAATATTTTGAAAACAAAAGGAGTTCTTGATTCAAAAAGAAGCGGTAAAAAAACATTCTACTTTCTCAAAGACAAAGCACTTGATCAAATCGTAGAATGCATTAACAAATGCCATTAAGGCTTCTTCTAAAAAAATTAAACCCGCATTTATTGCGGGTTTTTTTTTGCTCTCCCTTCAGATGCTTCCATTGTTAATAATACTTAATCATCTGGTATATTTCCAAAGATTTTCTTTAATTTTAATCGAATCAAATATTTATCATTGAAATTCACATTTAAAAATATTGAATATGAAAAATCTTTTTATTGCTACCATTGCTTTACTGTTGGGCACAGCTGTTGCCATATCTCAGGAATCTGAAGGAGCCGTGCTGAAGTTTGAAGAGGAGGTACTGGATCTGGGTGAACTTTATACAGATGAGGTGTCACAAACCAAACTGGATATTCAATTCACCAATGAAGGAGATAAACCATTGGTGCTTTCCAATGTGAGAGGTTGTTGTGGTACAAGAATCCATGAGTGGCCCCATGAACCTGTGTTACCAGGAGAGGAAGGAACGATCAAAATTGAGTACCGTATTGCGCCACGCGCGCAAAAGATAAGCAGAACTGTAACGGTTACCTCCAATGCAGAAAAGCCTAATTCTGTTTTCCGTATTACCGGGCAGGTAGTTGAAAGATAGGATAGTGAATCCTATTTAAACATGCATAATATTACTAACCGACCCTAATTAGTCTTTGCAAGAAAACGCCACTTGCTGCGTTATGCCCGCCTTCAAAGCAGTCATTTACGAAAAGTAAACTCCTGTTTTTCAGTCATGTCAAGCCTTGCACTTGTCGCTTTATTATCAAGTACATGTTAAAGTAATGAGTTTTCTTGCTGAGACTAATTATCTTCGGCGTACCACTCAGCATAAGCAGTGGTTGTTTCATGCAGTTTTAAACTATACAGTTCTATTCCGGCCGGAAGTTCTGATTTGATCCTGTTGGCGAAATCTATAACCATATTTTCGCAAGTGGGTTGATAATCCAAAAGCAATACTTTTCCTAATGCAGGTTCTGAGTGTGCTAACGACTTGTGAGGAGTGTTTTTATTTACCATCAAAGCATGATCAAACACATCTATGATTAATTCGTTTACAATTTTTTTCAAAACAGAAAAATCCATTATCATTCCGTATTTTGGATTCGATTGATCTGATAATGGTTTTCCTTTCAAACAAACATAGAGAATATAACTGTGTCCGTGTACATTCCGGCAGGCACCATCATATCCCCATAATGCATGGGCGGCTTCAAAACGAAATTCTTTGGTTATCCTAATTGTTGAACGGGTCATATTTTTACATTTTTATTCCTGCTTTCCTCCGTGTTATTCTTTTTCGTTAAATGGATCGTTTGCGAATCAGCAGATGTTTATTTTAGAAAAAACTGATCTTTAGCACCAGCTTTTGAGCATGCAAATTTATGCAATCATTTATGAATATATCTAATAATTTATTTGTATTATTTCCAGGTGTTTTGCATATTTGTTGGAAAATATGATGAGTACACTATTCTACATGACCAATAAAGCAAACAATACGTCATTTCATTCACTTGAATTTTTTTAATTTTCCATTTATATGAATTTATTTATCGATAGTAATTTAAAGTCAGATGAAAATTCTCTGTACCTTTTGTCTGATCTTCAGGAATTGGAGCATACTTCCTTAGGCAGTGATCAGAAAGGTTTTATTAAAAAACACTTCAATGATAAAAGCAGAAATTTTTTTTCTTTTAATATGTACACATACTACCTGTGTGTGCAATTTGTTTCAAAAGAAAACAATCCTGAAAACCTGGAAAAATTAAGGAAAAATGGAAGTGATCTGAATCGGTTCTGTGAGAAAGAAGAGATTGACCGGATAATAGTTATTCCCCTAAGCATGATGGATTTCCTTACGCTTGCTTATCTTGAGGGTGCTATATTATCTTCCTACCGATATAGAAAGCATCAGAGAACAGAAGAAAATAAGGTTTTGCTGAATGATATTGCTGTTCGGGCAAGTGATATATCACAGGATCAGCTGAAGAAACTGAGCAATCTGGAAGAGGCTACACGCTACACAAAAGATTTTGTTAATGATCCGCCCAACACTTTAACTGCTACAACCTTTGCTTATAAGATACACGAATTATGTCAGAAGGCAGGTGCCAGTGTTGAGGTTTTGGGTAAAGGAGAATTAGAAAGACTGGAAATGAACGGAATTCTGACTGTAAACAAAGGAAGTGTTTCTGATCCTGCCTTTACAATTATTGAGTGGAAACCCAAAGATGCGATTCATGATCAACCGATAGTTCTGGTAGGCAAGGGATTGGTGTTTGATACGGGTGGTATCAACCTGAAACCGACAAATGGTTTAATTGAAATGAAATCTGACATGGCAGGAGGTGCTGCTGTATTTGGTACCATGTATGCGCTGGCGAAAAATAATGTACCGGTCTATGTGGTTGGGCTTATCCCTTGTACCGATAATCGACCCGGAGGAGATGCCATGGTGCCGGGTGATGTTATACGCTATAATAACGGGAAAACTGTTGAAATTATTAACACCGATGCTGAAGGAAGATTGATATTGGCGGACGCATTGCTTCATGCAAAAAAATATGATCCGCGGTTGGTTGTTGATATTGCAACATTAACTGGCGCTGCTCAGGTAGCACTGGGCAAATATGCCATTGCTGCCATGCATGAAAACGCCTCCGGATTCATGGCAGCACTTGAAAAAAGCGGATGGACTGTTTTTGAAAGGATACATGAGTTGCCTTTTTGGGAGGAATATGGTGTAGACATTATATCTGATATTGCCGACATCAGAAACCTGGGCAAAGGAAGGGGGGCAGGAACGATCACCGCCGGTAAGTTTCTGGCTCATTTTGTTAACTATCCCTGGATACATCTCGACATTGCATCTACTGCCTTTACTGATATTGCCTATTCATACCGCGGCAAAGGTGCTACTGCTTCGGGTGTAAGATTGCTGTATGATTTTATATCAAACCTCGATAGCAAAACAGATTAATATTGTAACTTAGCCGCTTCATAAAAACAACAAGCATTTGAAAAATGGAAAACGAGAAAGAGTTAAATCCTCATGACCAAAATACAACTCCTCTGAAGGTAGGCATAACACATGGCGATGTAAACAGTATCAGTTATGAGGTTATTTTAAAAAGTCTGCAGGACAATAGAATTTTTGATTTTTTTACTCCGGTTTTATACGGTAGCTCTAAAGTGGCTTCCTACCATCGCAAGGCTTTGAATCTTGGCGATATGTCGTTTAATGTAATTCGATCTGCCGGACAAGCGGTCAAGCAAAAAATAAATCTGGTGAATGTGATCACACAGGAAATAAAAGTTGATCTGGGACAAAGCACAGATGTGGCAGGAAAAGCAGCTTTTATGGCTCTGGAGGCAGCTACGCTCGACCTTTCCTCTGGTTTGATCGATGTTTTGGTTACAGGACCTATTAACAAGCAAAATATTCAAAGCAAAGATTTTAACTTTCCGGGGCATACTGAATATCTGGGAGGTAAATTTGGTACGAATGATTTCCTGATGCTGATGGTTAGCCAGAAAATGCGTATCGGTGTCATTACAGGTCATGTGCCGCTGAGAGAGGTGCCTCAACTGATCAATGAAGATCTTTTGATGCAAAAGATCAAAATTCTGGATCATAGTTTAAAAAAAGATTTTGGAATTTCGCGTCCCAAAATAGCGATCATGGGTTTAAACCCTCATGCCGGTGATAAAGGGGTTTTGGGTGTGGAGGAAGAAACGGTAATCATACCTGCCATACAAAAGGCATTTGATAGTGGTATCCTGGTTTTTGGACCCTATCCTGCTGATGGCTTTTTTGGGTCAGGAAACCTCAAAGAATTTGACGGTATCCTGGCCATGTATCATGATCAGGGATTGATTCCTTTTAAATCTATGTCTTTTCAATCGGGTGTAAACTTTACTGCTGGTCTGCCTGTAGTAAGAACATCACCGGCTCATGGAACAGCTTTTGAAATAGCAGGCAAAAATACTGCCTCTCCCGAATCCTTCAGGGAAGCAATTTATACGGCTGTTGATATTTTCAGAAACAGAAAACTGTATGAGGAAATCAATAAAAACCCCCTGAAAATTTCCGCCCTCGAAGAAGATACCGATAAGGATAAAGATGAATTGAAAAAATTAGAGGATAATTCGCAGGATATGCTATTGTAATCCGATGGTTTAATCTCAGGCATTTGAATGTACTCACCTCAACAGATCGCCCATGCTATGAAAGGTCAGTTGACAGATCATGCAAATAATGATGATTTGTCTGTTGGACTTTTATTGACCGATAGCAGGCGTTTGCTATTTCCCGGTAAAACGGTGTTTTTTGCACTGATCACCCCACAAAATAACGGACACAAATTTATTGCGGACCTTATTTCTAAAGGGGTAAGATGTTTTGTGGTTTCAGCACTTCCAGACAATTATGCTTCCCATAAGCATGTCTCTTTTATACTTGTAGAGAACACGTTGCATGCACTTCAAAAACTGGCATCGTGGCATCGTAAAAAGTTTCAAATTCCTGTTACGGCTATTACAGGCAGCAATGGGAAAACAATCGTAAAAGAGTGGCTGGCACAGTTGCTGTCAGCCGATCATTATGTGGTAAAAAACCCCCGAAGCTACAATTCTCAAACAGGAGTGCCCCTCTCGGTATGGCAAATAGCAGCAGCACATGATGTGGGTATTTTTGAAGCAGGCATTTCTTTGCCAGATGAAATGAATCATCTCAAAAGTATCACACAACCCGACTTTGGCATATTTACCAATATTGGTCCTGCCCATGATGAAGGGTTTCCTGACCGGCAAACTAAGATCAGGGAAAAACTAAAACTTTTTACAGATGTAAAGTGGTTTATTTACAGAAATGATCATGTTTTACTTCATGATGAAATCTGCCGGTGGAAGTATGATCATTCATCCGTGAAAACCTATGACTGGGGCAAAAGAAGCGGATCATATATGCAGATGTTAGAAAGAAAGCAAAGTTCGATTGGATATGAAATACAGGTGTTTGTGGAAGGAAAAGGGAAAATGTTTTTTACGATCCCTTTTTTTGATGATGCTTCTTTTGAAAATGCCATGCACTGTATCTTGTTTCTGATCTTAAAAGGATATGATGCCAGTGATATCCAAAAAAGGATCATAAATCTTCAACCAGTTTCTATGCGGCTTGAAATGTTGCAGGGTATCAACGATTGCTCCATAATCAATGATGTTTACAATTCCGACCTGTTGTCATTGTCTGTGGCACTTGATTTTATGGGAAACCAAATAAAACAGAAGAAAAAATCAGTGATTCTCTCTGATATTCTTCAAACCGGTATGCAACCTCAGGATCTTTATAATGAAGTGGCTGGTTTGCTGAAAGCGCATCGTGTAGATCAGTTTTTTGCCATTGGATCTGACTTACAAAAGGCGGTTTCCTGTTTTCAGGAAATTCAAACCTCTTATTATAAAAACACGCATGATTTCATAGCGGAATTTGATTCTGCACTTTTTAGAAACCAGGGGGTTTTGGTAAAAGGTGCCCGGGATTTTGGTTTTGAAAAGATCATTGACCTGCTCCAGCAGAAAGACCACCAGACACTACTGGAGATCAATCTTGATGCCTTGATTCACAATCTGAATATTTATAAGAATCTTCTCCAAAAGGATACCCGTATAATGTGTATGGTAAAGGCATTTTCTTATGGGAGTGGAAGCTATGAAATAGCAAGGGTATTGCAATATCATCATGTAGATTATCTTGCAGTTGCTTTTGCCGATGAAGGAAAAGAGTTGCGCCATGCGGCCATTTCACTCCCTATTGTTGTTTTAAATCCGGAACTCAGCAACCTGGAAATATTGTTCAGATATAATCTTGAACCTGAAATATATTCATTACCTCTTTTAAAACGGATTACTCAATTTGCGGCTGACCGGCAAAGTTCAGGCAAACCCTTTCCTGTCCACATCAAAGTAGATACCGGGATGCACCGCCTCGGTTTCTTGCCGGAAGAAATCCCACAAGTACTTCAAATACTGGCAAATCATCCACAAATAAAAGTGGCATCTGTTTTTTCTCATTTTGCTGCCAGCGATCAGGAAGAGTTTGATGATTTCACACACTATCAGTTTGATTTATTTCATCATATTTGCAATACAATTGAAGATCATCTGCAATACAAATTTTTAAAGCATATCGCCAATACATCAGCCATAACCCGCTTTCCTCAAATGCAACTCGATATGGTGAGGTTGGGAATTGGACTATATGGTGTAGATGGTAATGAAAAGATCACCAGATTGTTGGAAACAGTCATGAGTTTCCGCTCGGTTGTTTCACAGATCAAAACCCTTAAAGCCGGTGAAACGGTAGGATACAACCGCTCTGGTAAAACGTTAAAAGACACAAAAATTGCTGTTGTGCCTTTGGGATATGCTGATGGTTTAAGACGAAGCATGTTGAATGGATATTTACTTGTCAATGGACAAAAGGCACCATTCCTGGGAAATATTTCCATGGATATGTGCACATTGGATGTGTCTGAATTAGATGTGAAAGAGGGGGATGAAGTGGAGGTTTTCGGGAAACAATTACCTGTGGAGAAGATTGCCGAAATAATGCACACCATCCCCTATGAGGTTTTTACTTCTGTAGCAGCGCGTGTTAAGAGGTTGTACTACAGGGAGTAATGGGTTGTGTGCTAGGTTTTGATCCTCCCAGATCGTTGTTCTCTGGTAGAACCAAATCTATTGTTTTAATACGTCCGCAAAAAATAATGAGTCCGGTATAAAAAGGTCATTATCCACTGATTTTACTAACTGAAACGAATTTAATGATTGAGTCCACTCCGAAAACTTGTTTTCGGAAAATTCGTGAAAATATATTACTTTTAATCATCTGAAAATCAATAAATAAAATTAGAGTAAATTAGTGAAATTTGTGGACAATAGACTTTTTGGAATCGATTCATGATTAGATATTCAAATGCTTGACAGAGTAAACAATGATCTCGACATAACTTTTGAAAAGATGATCATTTGCTTGTTTGGTTTGTTGAATATTACAGATAATAAATACTTATAACCCTTAAATCATATTTTATGAAGAAAGTAATTCATACAACAAAAGCACCCGAACCTATAGGTCCATATAACCAGGCAATTATGATTGGAGACACATTATATGTTTCCGGTCAGATACCGATAAATCCAGAGACAAAAGAAATAGCAAAAGGAGATGTGAAAATGCATACAGAACAGGTGATGAAAAATCTGCAGGCTATATTGCATGAAGCGGGTATGGATTTTACGAATGTTGTAAAATGTAGTATTTTTGTTTCTGATATGAAACATTTTCCCTTGGTAAACGAGGTCTATGGGTCTTACTTTAAAGATATGCAACCTGCACGCGAAACTGTTCAGGTATCTGGTCTGCCTATGGATGTGGATGTGGAGATCAGTTGTTTTGCCGTAGTGTGAAATATAAATAAAAAAAGCTGTGTGTTATTGGGTAGGAACCAAAAAGGTACGCGAAGAAATGTTGCGACGTCTTCAGCAGGATCCGGAAGATGAGATATCCCAATTGTTTTACAGGGTTTTTGTTGCAGGTAAGCAGATGGAGTTCAAAGACCATTATGTGGCCATAGGACAATGGAATCCTGAACTTACCACTTTGATATATAATGCAGACCGTTCATTTGAATTCAAAAATATGAGGTGGGGTTTCCCCTGGAGCTATACCCAACCTAAAACGGGCAAAACTACCGAACGTGTTCTTATCAACTCCACCAGCGAAAAAGTTTTTTTTATCCATAAGGATGTCATTTATAAAAAAAGGTGCATAATCCCTCTGGATGGGTATTACGAGTTTTTTCATTACAATGGCGAGGTTTACCCTCATTTTTTGTATGCTCCGGATAAAGTTCTTTTTGCAGCGGGTGTATGGGATGAGTTTGCTGATACTTCAACAGGTGAAATCATTTCCAGATTTTCTATTCTAACCACTCCACCCAACAAACTTGCCAGGCGTATTCATAATAATCCCAAATCGCCTAACGGATCGCGGATGTTGCTACTGCTGGGGCAGGAAAACATTGCCAAATATCTCGATCCTGACACCTCAAAAGAAAAACTGAAAGATTTATTTGTTCCTTATTCTGATGAAGGCATGGAGGCATATCCTGTACCCCGTTTTCTAAGAAAGGATTTTTCGCGGCATTTAAACACCCCCAAAGTAAGAGAAAAGATTGAATACCCTGAACTGGCATTACTTTTTTAATCTTTTCGATGTTTAATTTTCGCGCATTACAAACTCATCGTATTCCAGTTCAAAGCGTAGTTTGTGTTTCGATTCTTCCATTGCCAGATTCTGAAAAACCTTTTTAATCTCATGATTATCTGTCTTTTCTGCCAGTTTTGAATATAACTTAAATGCTGCCTTTTCTCTTTTCATTGCCAGAACCAGTGCATCGGCATATTTCATATCAGGGGAAGGCTTTACATTTACTACATAATCTGCGATCTGCAAATCCTGAATTTTTTGATCTTCCAGATCAAAAAGTCTTTCGTCTTTGATCTTTTGTAAACGTGCTTTGTGTCCAATTTCTTCGCGGGCAAAAGCCAGAAATGTTTCTTTCATTTCCTGGTTTTGCATGCGGGTTGCCAAATGGTTATAAAAGTCAACTGCCTCTTGCTCTGAATTCATGGCAAAATCCAGTACTTCATCTATATTCTTAAATTTTTCCATGCTTTTCTTATTTTGTGTTTGTTATTATATTTTACGCGATAATAAATTTGTGAATGAGCGATTCAAAACAGGGTCTCGTTTTGGGTTATACCTTCTCTGCCAGGGCAAAAAGGTGATCGCATCCGAAATCAAATTGCATTCTTCTGGTCTCATCCTTTGTTGAAACCAGGGTTTTGTGATTGTTTTCGAAAGCCTTTTTCTGAAGCATAGGAGCAACCTCCAGTAAAACATCGGCAGGTGTTTCATAGGGTGCATTCAATCCACAAATTTTATATATTTCTTTGATCTGCTCAAAGTTTGAAAATTCAATTCCCGATGTTGATGTTTTACCAAATTGTTGTATGAACTTTTGTGTATTGGTGAAACTTCCACCGGTCTCGAATGGCAAGCTAGCCGGCATGATCAGATCTGCCTTTTCTGCAGTTGGCGTAACGAAGCAATCCTGCACCATAACAAACGATGCCAGATCAAACCATTTCATAACCTTTTTATGATCTTCTCCTTTGGAAGCTCCTGCCGGGTCTTCACCAAATATGAACATATTTCTGATTTTGCCTTTATCGAGTAAATCTTTCTGTTTGTTTTGCGGTTGGTCGGGCAATTTTTCAATGTTCCACGTTTCTTTTAGAATGTCTTGCACTATCGGTTCAGCAATACTGGTGCCTCCAGGTGCCTTATCTGCCATTCCTCCCATATCTGAAAGCCCTTGCGAATTATTTTTTTCTTTCAGAACCATGAGTCCTGATGCTGTTTTTCCTGCTTTGCCTGTAATAATCGCCAGATTGCGTAATTCTGTGATGGTTTCACAGGGAAGGTTTTTATCCGCATAAATAATCACAGCTTTTTCTTCCAGGTTATATTTACGGGCAAAAGATTCAATTTTTTCTTTTTCAACACCGCTTTTATTCACAATGGTTTCATAATCCTCAGAAAACAGTTCTTTTTTATAGTTTTCGAAAGAATCCTGAT
>CAZPVB010000016.1:0-4832 GCA_964589855.1 uncultured Bacteroidales bacterium | reverse complement strand
GTTTCATAATCCTCAGAAAACAGTTCTTTTTTATAGTTTTCGAAAGAATCCTGATCATCTTGCAGATATACCCCATTCTCCAAACCTTCCATTAAAATAAAATAGTTGACCGCTTTTACAAAATGGTAATATGATTGTATGATGATCTGATTGTTTACTTTGTGCGACATGCTGTTGGAGGCAGATGTGTGAATTGTTGTAAGGGGAATGTTGTGCCGAAAACAGGCATTGTAAATATAAAAGCCTGCCACCCCGTTCTCTTTATTTACCTCACTTGCAATCAGGTATATGTGGCTTGCTTCGGCAAGTTGATGGAAAGGAACATTTTCATGATCATGGATATTGTTTGGCAGATTTTTTTCCAGGGAAAGAAAACTGGTGATGTTATTTGTTTTTCCCTTTGTTCTTGCCAGTTTCTGAATGAGATAGATCTCCTCGTTGCTGAGTCTTTCGCCGGGGTAGAAACCATTTTCGCCTGGATTTGCTTCCATAATTTTTTCACCAATGATGGCAAAAGCCTTTTCAAAAGAAATGGGTTTCAGTTCTCCATTTTCACGGTAAAGAGGTTGAGTGATTCTGGTTGAATCATTAAGAAATTTATATCCAAATCTTCCAAACTTGCAAAGATTTCCATCTGTATTTACGTATCCGTTTGTGCCGGTAACGCGCGTAACAAATCCTGCTTTATGGTGGTACTCCAGTTCACAACCCACAGAGCAGTAGTGACAAAGAGACCGGAAACTTTCCAATGGGAGAGGACCTGCTTTAAAAGGGACATTTTCGGTGAGTGCACCGGTAGGGCATGTAGAAATACACATACCGCATGATTCACAATGGGTATCGCTTAATTTTTCACCCATACTGGGTGCTACATAGGTTTCGAAACCCCGGTTAACCAAACCGAGGGCATTGGCCCCCACTACCTCTTTGCAAATTCTTACACATCTTCCACACAATATACATTTGTTGTTGTCAATTTCAATGTATGGATGCGAAAAATCTACATGATATTGTTTAGCATCGCCACCAAAAATCTTTTGTTCTGCCTGGTATTGGGTTGAATATTTTTTCAGATCACAAGTGTAATATTCGGAGCATCCACATTCAAGGCATCTCATTGTTTCTTCTTTTGCCTGTTGGTCGGTATATCCCAGTTCTACCTCTTCGAAATTCTGCCTTTTTGCAGGATCGAGCGTGGGCATTTCTTCCCTGGTTTGTTTTTCGTAGTACGCTTCATAATCTTTGGATGTTTGTTCCTGAAAATGATCTTTGCGACTGATGAATTCAAAGGGTGGGGGAGTTACCTCTTTGTCATTGAGAAATTTGGTGCAGCTTTGTGCTGCGATTCTTCCCTGGGCAATGGCTTCAATGAGTGTGGCAGGGCCGGTTACGCCATCACCACAGGCAAAAACGTTTTTTATGCTGGTCTGAAGTGTCTTTGGATCAGCATCTATGTCTCCCCATTTATTGAGTTTGAGTTCTTTCTCCGAAAATTTGTTAATATCGTTGATGAAATTTACCTCTGTTTTTTGCCCAATGGCTGCCAGTATGTAATCCAGTTCCATGTCAAACTCCGATCCGGGGATTTTTACGGGGCGTCTGCGCCCGGAAGCATCAGGTTCTCCCAGTTCCATGCGGAAACAGGTAAGGGATTGCAGATTGCCAGCTTCATCTTTGTTAACCTTTCCCGGAGCGGTAAGGAAGTTGTATTTCACACCCTCCAGTTTGGATTCGTGAATTTCTATAGGATTGGCAGGCATCTCTTTTTCTGTTCGGCGATAGAGTACGGTCACATCTGTTGATCCGCAACGCATAGCAGTGCGGCAGCAGTCCATAGCGGTGTTACCACCTCCAATTACACCTATTTTTTTACCGGTAAAATCATACTTCTGACCGGTCATTTCCATATTTCTCAAAAAATCTATTCCTGAGAAGATATTACCAGCATCATCATTCGGGCATCCAATGCCTGTCCCTTTTTGGGAACCTATGGCAAGAATAACAGCATCAAACTCCTCTTTGAGTTTTTTGTAAGAGAGGTTATCGCCCAGTTTTTGGTTGTAATGCACCTCAACACCCAGGTCGGTCAATGCTTTTACTTCCTTATCGATGATCTCGTTGGGAAGGCGGTATGGAGGAATTCCATACCTTAACATGCCCCCCGGATGAGGGTTTGCTTCATAAATATGGACTTCATGTCCTTCGCAGGCAAGGAACCAGGCGGCAGTAAGCCCACCGGGGCCGGCACCTACCACTGCTGTTTTTTTGCCTGTTGAGGGTTTTACTTCGGGTTTGTAAGGAGTCTCAGACGAAAAATCTTTATCAGTGGTATATCTTTTCAAATAATCTATTCCAACACCTATTCCCTCCACCAGGTTGCGGCGGCATGCCACTTCGCAGGGGCGCACACACACTCTGCCACATATGGCAGGCAGCGGGTTGGTCTGTTTGATCAATCCGGTGGCTTCGCTGTATTTGCCCTGATTGATCAGCGCAATATAACCCTGTACATCTACTCCTGCAGGGCAGGTTTCCTTGCAGGGCGCTACACAGTCGGCATAATGGTTGCTGACCAGTAGATCAAGGGCAAACTTTCTTGATTTCACCACCCGCTCATTTTCAGTTTCAATACGCATGCCTTCCGAAATTTTTGTAGAACATGCAGGTTGAAGTCCGCGCATCCCTTCTACTTCCACAACACATAAGTAGCAGGAAGAATAAGGTTCCAGGCGGGGATCATGACAAAGAGTGGGTATTTCTATTCCTAACCGTTGTGCCATCGTGAGAATGGATTCACCACGAAATCCCTGAACGATTTTTTTGTTGATGATGATGTTGAGTTTACTCATGGAAAATA
The DNA here is from genome assembly GCA_964589855.1 of uncultured Bacteroidales bacterium. GTDB lineage: Bacteria > Bacteroidota > Bacteroidia > Bacteroidales > UBA7960 > SKVR01. The sequence goes on along the minus strand of CAZPVB010000016.1, from coordinate 1,975 downwards.
TATGTTTCGGTATTTTACGATAATTTAATGGCTTCGAATTTACATTTGGTATAGCATAATCCGCATTGTATACACACATCCTGAAGAATGTGATGTATTTGTTTCTTTTCTCCTTCAATGGCGTTTACCGGACAACCTTTTGCACATGCCGTGCATCCTGTACATTTTTCTGGTATCACCTCATAAGTAAGAAGTTTTTTACAACTCAAAGCCGGGCATTTTTTATCCCTGATATGTGCTTCGTATTCATCACGGAAATATTTTAATGTTGTAAGTACCGGATTAGGAGCGGTTTGTCCTAATCCGCAAAGTGAACTGTCTTTGATCGTTTCAGCCAGGTCTTCGAGCATTTCAATATCGCCTTCCCGACCTTCTCCTTGGGTTATGCGGGTAAGGATTTCGAGCATTCTTTTGGTGCCTATGCGGCAAAAAGTACATTTCCCGCAAGATTCTTTTTGGGTGAAATCAAGGAAAAATCTTGCCACATCCACCACACACGTTGTTTCATCCATTACAACCATACCGCCTGAACCCATGATGGCTCCGGTGGCATTTACACTGTCGTAATCAACTACGGTATGCGACAAATACTCGGGAATGCATCCACCGGAGGGACCTCCCAGTTGCACTGCTTTAAACTTTTTGTTGTTGGCAATGCCCCCTCCCAATTTGTAGATAATGTCTTTGATGGTGATGCCCATGGGTACTTCAACCAAACCACCATGTTTGATTTTACCGGTAAGGGCAAAAACTTTAGTGCCCTTACTTTTTTCTGTTCCATAAGCAGCATATTCCGCGGCACCATGCGTAACAATCCAGGGGATATTGGCCAAAGTCTCTACATTGTTGATGTTGGTGGGGTTCTTCCATAATCCGCTTTCGGCCGGGAAAGGTGGTCGGCGACGAGGCATGCCCCTTTCTCCCTCAATGGAAGCAATAAGTGCTGTTTCTTCTCCACAAACAAATGCACCGGCACCTTCCTTGATCCTGATATCGAAATGAAAACCGTTGATGTTGAAAATGTTTTTTCCCAGGTATCCTTTCTCTCTTGCCTGCTTCAGAGCAATATTGAGTCTTTTGATGGCCAGCGGGTACTCTGCACGACAATAAATGTATCCGTTGGATGCACCGATGGCATAACCACAAATGATCATCCCCTCAATAACACTGTGTGGGTCGCCTTCCAGTATGGAACGATCCATAAAAGCACCCGGATCACCCTCATCAGCATTGCAAATCACGTATTTTTGTTCTGAAACATTGTTGCGTGCAAATTTCCATTTCATACCTGTGGGAAATCCCCCACCTCCCCGTCCACGGATGCCACTGTCAAGCACCGTTTTTATCAACTGATCGGGCTGTATGCTTTCCTGAGAAATTTTTTGTAATGCTGTATATCCCAAACGGGATTCGTATTCATCGATACTTTCCGGATCCATATGCCCACAGTTCCGAAGGGCAATTTTTACCTGTCCGTCAAAGAAATGGGCATCCTCCGATCTGTAATTCTCTGATTCAATGATGTATTCTTTTACAGGTGTAAACTTTTTGATGTGCTTGTCAATGATCTCATCTACCCGCGTAAGGTCTACATCACCATAAAGATATTTTCCGTTGCTGTCAATGATCTCTACCAATGGTTCACGGAAGCACATGCCTACGCAACTGGTTTTTTTGATCTCAAAATCCATTTTATCTGCCTTGCGAATGCGATGAAATTCATCAAATGTTTTTTGAGCGCCTGCTGCCAGTCCGCAACTGCCAAGTCCTACTATTACTGTTGTTTTACTCATGGTAATATTTTTCTGTTGGTGGTGTATTGATTTCAATATATACTTTGTAAAATTTACGCTGAGAGATCATATGACTTATTATTCATAAAGTAGTATCATCTTTTTTTGTCTCAGAATTCTTTGCGAATTATTTAATGATTGCTGATTTGTTTTTTTGTTTATCATCAAAATCGGATTATAGT
>CAZPVB010000015.1:0-38725 GCA_964589855.1 uncultured Bacteroidales bacterium | reverse complement strand
AAAAAAAACGATTTGAATTACGTTTTTGCAACCATGTTGCAAATTTAGTAAAAACATCCTTTGCAATAAAATTGTTTTGGAATTTTATAAAAATATCCTATTATTGCAATTTTATGGTTACGATGCAAAAAGCATATTTCCAGTTACACATTCTCACATATAAATTTAGCTATGTCAGGAAAAATTATTGCCATCAGCAATCACAAGGGTGGCGTGGGAAAAACCACATCTTGCATCAATATAGGTGCTGGATTGGCACAAAAAAATAAAAAAGTATTGTTAATCGATATGGATCCGCAAACCAACCTCTCACAAAGTCTGGGAATAAGCAATCCTGAAAATAATATTTATGTGAGTATGAAGGAAAATACACCTTTGGTACCCTATAAAATCAACAATAATTTATTTGTTGTGCCGGCAATCAATGAATTGGGTGGAGCCGAATTAGAATTATCCGCCGAAGCGGGGAGAGAGTTTATATTAAAAGAATTACTCGACCCCCTTCAGGAGCAATATGATTATGTTTTGATTGATTGTCCACCATCGCTGGGATTGCTTACCATCAATGCCTTTACGGCGTCTCATGAAATATACATACCTATGCAGGCACAGTATCTTGCTCTTCAGGGCATTGGCAACTTACTGGGGTTGGTTGAAAAGATACAGAAGAGACTGCAACCAAACTTAGAGATTACAGGAATTTTTATTACCCAATTTGACAAACGAAGGGTTTTGAGCAGGTATGTAATGGATACACTCGAATCACACTTCGGAAACAGGGTTTTTAAAACAAGAATTCGCAACAACATTTCCCTCGCAGAAGCGCCCAATACGGGTCAGGATATATTTAGATATCAAAAAAACAGTAATGGAGCTTTTGATTATGGAATGCTTGTAAAAGAAATGCTATCGCGAGAGATTTCCCCAAAAGAAGCGTCATGATAATCAGTATGCCAAGGCTGATAATTTTTGTTACTCATCGTTTCTGTTATTGATTATCTGTAATTGCTTCAGTTCTGCAATTAATTTGTTCATTGTTACAGGTTTAGCGATATAAGCATCAAATCCTTCTGAAAGGTATTTTTCCTTATCCCCTCTCATGGCGTTAGCAGTTATCGCTATAACAGGAGGTAACGCTTCATCGTATTTCTTTCTCAGTTCTTTCATGGAAGTAATGCCATCCATCACAGGCATCATAATATCCATCAGAATTACCTGGTGCTTGCCAGGAGAAAAGTTTTGTAATGCCTCCAGACCATTTGCGGCAGTATCTACTTTGCAACTGGCGGCTTCCAGCATAAGAGCGATAATCTTCAGATTTACTGGTTTATCATCAACCAACAAAACATTCAGATTCAGATTAGCATTCCAGTCGTCATCCATTTCATACATATTGGTATCTTTTTTTAAAGATGTAACCTCATGAGAATTCATTTGTTTTATATTTTCCCCTTCTTTTTTTGATTGAAATATTTCGTTGTGATTATCAACCGATGATTGGTTTATAGGACTCAGGGATTGTTTTTCGTTATCAAAAGAAGCACGATCATTGCTCTCTGCAGGATGAAAAATTTGGGAAACATCAAAATTCAGGATTTTGAATTGATCCTTTTCTTTTATCCAATAGGTTTTGATTAAAAAACTTTTAAGAAAAGATTGTTGATTATTCTCTGCATAAAATTGATCAAATTGAGAAAAAGACAAAAAACTATGCTCAGTAGTAGTATCTCCATAATATTTTCTGAATGATTCCCGGGTAATGATATCTTTTGAAAAATTGATATAGGTAAGAACGGATTGCCTGTCCTGATGAAAACTCTTCTGAAAAATACCAGAAAAACCGATTTGATGCGAAAAAAATAACTTTAATGCTGAAACACTAAAATTCAAGTATTTCTTCACAAAAGAATCATATTCTTTTTCAAATCTACCCTTCTGCCTTTCTACCATGTCTGATTTGTTAAATTCAGGATGGTTGGTTTCAAAACTCGTCATCATTTGGGTTTATTTTGCTTAAATCCTGAAATTTTGAGGATTAGATAAAATATTTGATTGTTATAAGTAATGTAAATAAATCACTTTTAATCAGAATTCAAACACTCAATAACATGAATTGTTTATAATAATTTAAACCAGGATTTACAATAAAAAAAAAGATTATTGCATAATTGGTATTATTCATTTTTGATTTACAAAAATAAGGAAATGGTTTTAAGAAAAAAAGACAAGAACAGTCAAGCAATAATTAAAAAATAAGAGATGTTTGAAAAATATAGAGGATGGAAGATAATTAGAATCAATACTGGCAATATAAACCAATTAAATTTACTTTTTTTTGATTTAATTTAAATGTTTACTGGATTAAAATCATTTTTTAACAAAAAATAATTTAAGCATTAAACATTTGCTGAATCTGATCTTTAACATTCTCAAAAGCATTGGTAAGATCGTGAAACAAATCTTCGGTTTGCTCAAAAACACCTTTTTTGTGTAATGCATCCATTCTGAATGTGATATCGTACATTTTACCTGCCCCTACTGTTGCTGATAACCCTTTCAGTGCATGTGTATATTCTCTGATCTTATCATTTTGCTGATTTTCAAGCACGTTTTTCATGTTACCTATCAATCCTTCCGCCTCCTGAACAAATGTCAGGTAAAGATCTTCCACGAGTTGCATATCGTTTTGTGTTTGTTCTTTTAGTGTATTCAGGGTTTCGATATCAAGATCAGGTAAATTTTCAGTTTCTGATTTGTTTCTTTCGTCTGTAAACACCTCATTTTTTAAATTTTCAACAGTTCTGGCAGAATCTTTATTGTTATTTGAGGAGCTCTTTTCTAACCAGTAGATAATCCGGTTATACAGTTCAGTGGAACTAACAGGTTTGGTTATATAATCATCAAGCCCCTTACTCAGGTAAAACTGTGCATCAGCATTAATGGCATTTGCACTTACAGCAATCACGGGTGGAGTGCTGTCTCCGAGACTTTTTTTGATCTTTTGTGTAGAAGTAATCCCATCCATCACTGGCATCTGAATATCCATTAATATGATATCATATTGATCTTGCTGGCTCATTTCGAGTGCTTTTTCTCCGTTTTCAGCAATATCAACTATACATCCGGCATTTTCCAGAATGATAGAGATCACTTTTTGGTTTACGATTTTATCTTCGGCATACAATATCTTTGCATTGATTTGCGGTACTTTATCTTTCACCTCCAAATTTTCAGCATTTGCTTCTTTGGTATTGTGAGGGAATTTATTGGCCGGAAAAGAGAAAACAAACCTACTCCCTTTAGTATAACAAGTATCCAATGAAATTTTTCCATGTAGAAATTCGGAGAGATTTTTACAAACTGTAAGACCCAAACCTAATCCATCATACGTGCGTGAATCAGAGGATTCCTGTTGCGAAAAAAGTTGAAAGATTTTTGAAGCATTTTCTTTTTTAATGCCTATTCCTGAATCCTGCACTGTAATGATAATTTCCCATTGCTGCTTATTCAGGTCAATTGCTTCAAAGAAAATATCGATTCCACCTGTAAAGGTAAATTTCAAGGCATTGGAGATCAGATTCTTCACTACCTGGTTAACTTTCTCTTTATCGCTGTAAAAATGATCGGGAAAATTTTCAGGCAAATGCGTGCGAAAAAAAAGACCCTTACCATCGGCTTTCTTTTTGGCTTGTTGAAAAATACTGCTATTCAGGATTTTCTTTACATCTATTTTCCCTGGTACAAAAATTAGTTTACCCTGCTCTATCTCACTGATGCTTAGCAAATCATTGATAATTTCAAGTAAACTATCACCGGATTCCTTAATGATCCGGGCATAATCAGACTGGTTATGATCAAGGGAGGTACCAAGCAAAATATCAGCCATAGAGATAATTCCGTTGAGTGGAGTTCTCATTTCATGACTTATATTGGTAAGAAACTGCCGCTTTATGTCAAGTGATTTTTCAGAGAGCACCAACTCCTTCTGCAATTTTTCATTCTCTTTTTGCCAACTTATATCGGTGATAACGACCACTCTTCTTTTTTCCTTTTCCGTTTCATTTTGTCCGGAGATAAATATATCCCTATACCAAAGGTTCCTGATAACATCATTATTCAGGAGAATCCTAAACTCTGAGGAAAAAGAGCCGCTTTTTAGTTTTTCGTGTTTTTGTAACTCGGTCAAAAATTGGTTTTTGTCATCAGGATGAACAAACTGTAGAAAAACATGAGGTTTGTCGTATAATTCAGCCGTTTGGATTTCGAATATTTTCTCAAACGACTTATTTACATATAAAACTTTTTCCGGGGTAGTCAGCCATATGGCATCCTGAACATTTTCGGCAAGCTGCCTGAAGTTCATCTCATTTTTGCTGATAAGTTCTTTTAAGGCAATGGTCTTTTGCAGATTTTCACGCAATTCTCTTTCCTGGGCAACCAGTTTTTCATTGGTTTTTACCAGATCCTTATTTTTTTCTTCAATTTCCTTTTCCATCAGCACCTGATCGGCGCAAATTTTTATGGCATTGAAAAGTTTTTCCCGATCAATGGGTTTAAGGATATATTGATTGATCCCAATATCAATACTTTGTATAAAATACTCCATATCACTATGGGCGGTAGTAAGTATGATCTTGGCATTGGGATCCGTTTCCTTGATTCTTGAAGACATGGATAATCCATCCATTACAGGCATTTTAATATCAGAAATAATGATATCGGGTTTATTTTCCCTGTAAAAATCCAAACCTTCTTTACCATTTTTCGCCAAAAATACATGTGTATAATGCCTGGACAAGATCTTATGCAGAAACAAACGAACATCGTCCTGATCTTCAACATATAAAATGGTAATACTCTCATTCTTTGCCATGCTGCTCTAATATTCGGTTTGTTTGACAAAATTAGGAATAAATCCGATAAACTAAAAAGCACTTCACAATACTTTTACCCTATAAACAAAAGAGACCTGACCTATACTATCATGTTGTTCATTATCTGATAACTGTAATCTTTCTGTTTATCAAAAATGTGTTTTGGGTGCTTATTGATACAAGATAAACTCCTGAGGGTAAAAAATCGAGAGAAATAAAAAACTGTTTGGCAGGCACAGGCAAATCAATCGTTTTTATTCTATTTCCTTTCAAATCAAAAAATGAAACATCTATAGGTCCTGGCAAAATATCTTTGGGTACAGACACTGACAGTTCATTTCTCTGCGCATTATAAACCATGCGCGTTTCATTGATGATTTTATCATCGGCAGAGGTAAGGGGCATAACTTCTATTTGTACATAAAAATCGATGCTTTCAGTAAAACCATTGTGAACCACAACAGGCACACTTAGTGTACCTGCAAAGTCATCCTGAAAAATCAGTATTGTATCGTTTTGTACCTGATAAAAAAATCCGTCTTTAATTTGGATGGTAAAATGCCTGGGATAATCGAAGAAGGAATCCTCAACTGACAGGAATTCTTTAGAAAAATAAAGTGTGTCTCCCTGGTTTACAGAAATATTTTCCTGATCTGCAATGATGGGTCGGGGCACCCTTTTACTTTGAAGCAGGACTTCCTGGTTGAAAACCATATCTTCATACATAACTGTAAAGATCACATTTTCCTCACCTGTGTATAAACTATCGGTATTGTTTATGAGTACAGAGGTTTCATCGTTTTTCTGTATATGAAAATTTATATTGTTCTGCCAATGTATGGATAACTGGTTTTCCTGAGGACTCCATGAGAGAAAATCTTTAAAATCAACGATGGTATCCAAATGCTGATAAAAACTAATTTGATCGGGTGGGGAAAAAAAGTACGACGGTTCAGAACGCAATGCTTTGATGGTAAAATCATCAAAATAAAAACCTTCCCGGTTTACGGTAACATCACTTACCAGTCTGAATTTTAACCAAACCTCTTCTTGTCCTGCCAGAGGTGAAAGATCAACTGTTTCTTTTTCCCAAAACAATTGCGATCCATCATAAACAGGTTGGTTGATATCCTGATTGTTACCTCCCGTGGTAGTAAGTTCACCTTCAAGAGGCACCCAGGTTTGCTTGTTATCAGTAGAATACATAAATTGTACAAAATCCCACCCATCTTCAATATTATAGCGTGTATAAAATTCAACCCAAACCAATGTGATGTTGCTCAAATCCACAGGATCAGCAAGGATAATTTCCGTATTGGCATTGTCGGTATAATTTGCACCTGGGCTATCGGCAATGGAAGCAGGAGAGGAATAAAACTGTTCTTCAGAGACGCCCCATTCCGTGGTTTCCCAGAGAGAGAGATCGTTGGCGGGATCGTTAAGAATGGTTTCAAGTTGCCCGAAATATTTTATAATTGTATCGTTCCACTGCATCAATCCATTTTCAAGCGATACAACAAATTTTATCTCGTCACCATTCTGAATATCTTCATCAAGCTCCAGTTCAAATGAAACCATGCGGGTTTCAAGTATTTCCATATCACTGATTTGAATCTCCTCTTCTGTTGATACGAGGTTGTCAGACAAAGGGATCACCTGTAATGTATATTCGGCATTGGGGTAATAACCCAAATTTTTCACCTCCAGGTCGATTGATGAATTGCCCTGAAAGGAGATATAAGGGTCGGAGAGATCTTTTACTCTTGCAAAAGGCAGAGCGAGCCGTGCCAGGGCAAGATTCATGTGGGTATGACCTGCACATATTTCTTCAATGCGGTTCATGGCTGGCCAGAATCCATCGGCAGGGCTACCCGCTTCGGGGGTAAAGGATAGTACCTTATTTTTTGTTTCCTGCTCGCCGTAGAACCAATCGTCGGAGCCGCCATTGGCAAAATAGTTTAATGTTTCGTATACCGTACCGTATTCATAATTGTTTTCCAGGGTAAGATACTGCGCATATTCCTGAAATAAATCACCATCAGGTGTGAGTTCGTTGGCATATCCCCAGGGATAAATAAGCAGATCGCTGTAAGTATGATTGTTGAGTGCAAGCGTAAAATCTATATTCTCAGCAAATTCTTTCAGTATCTGGGTTTCAGGTTCGGAAAACGGAGCGGTACCACGATAGGTGGCAGAAGAAGGAGTTGGAGAAGAACCTATATCATCATATCCCCACATATAACCGAAATTCCGGTTCAGGTCTACGCCAATACTTCCATCGGTATTAATCCTTTTATTTTTCCTGTGCATACTGCCGCCATCGGGGTTCGTAGTTTCACAATAAACATAACCATCGGGGTTAACAACCGGAATAAAGTACATTTCTGTGTGATCGACCAGGTACTTTATTTCCGGGTCATCATCGTAGTTTTCCAGTAAATACCACATCTGATAGAGCATTTGCTGCATAGAAGCAGGTTCGCGGGCATGCGTGAGAGAGGTATAGAGAACTTTAGGTTTATCCTGCATTTCATCGGGCTGGTTAGAAATTCTGACATAATAAACCGTTCTTCCTTCAATGGTTTTTATTTCACTGGCAGGTAGTCTTTCAGAAATAAGACCAGGAAAAAGCTCCCGCATGGCATCCAGGTCATCGAGTACTTCATTGTAAGTGTGAAAACCGCCCATCGACCCCAGGAAAAAGTTTTCAGGGGTCTCATATGGAAGACCTGATTTATGCATTCTCATTTCCCGGTTAAGCGAATCAATATCAAATGTAAGGTTTCTTTTTTGGTAATACCCTGAAACATCTTCAATTAGCATCTCAAAACGGAAACCCGCCTTAGCAATGGTTTCAAGTTCGGTTTCAGAAAATTCACCGGTCACATATTCATCTTTTTTGATATCTCCAAATTCAGGGGCAATGCCTGTTTCCACTAATTGCTTTAAAGATTGATCTTTCAGGAAAATCTTTACTCTGTGGTAATTATCTGCATGGAGCAAAGGAAAGAAAAGAAAAAGGAAAAACACCAGCAAGGAAAAACGCAAGATTGAAAAATTGAACATAAAATATTTTATTTTAAAGACCAAAACAATACAATCATTTATAAAACGACAAATAAAACAATTGCAAGGTATTAAATATTTTTCAATGATAAAAGTAAAATGGCAAACCTGTTTCAAATATAGAATACTTATCTTTGCAGATTAATTTAAACATGAAAATCAGTAGAAAAACAAAAAGAGTTATGTCGATCCAGATGAGTGAACAAGAGAAAATAAGACGTGAAGCACTTCAGGAATTATATGATTTGGGAATCAATCCTTACCCCCCTGAAAAATTTGATATCAGCACAACGGCAGAAGAAATAAGCAAAAAATTTTCTGACAACCAGGATGATTTTCAGAATGTATCTATAGCAGGAAGGCTGATGGGGCGCCGTATCATGGGCAGCGCGTCATTTGCCGAACTTCAGGACGCAACCGGCAGAATACAGTTGTATTTTAACCGCGATGAGATCTGCCCCGGAGAAGACAAAACCATGTATAATAAGGTTTTCAAAAAACTTTTGGATATTGGCGATATCATTGGTGTGCAAGGATTTGTCTTCATCACCAAAATGGGAGAGATTACTATACACGTAAAATCATTCAAAGTTTTGTGCAAATCACTGCGTCCTTTGCCCGTAGTAAAAGAGAAAGAAGGGAAAATTTACGATGCCTTTAAAGATGCCGAGCAAAGATACAGACAGCGCTATCTCGATCTGATCGTAAACCCTGAAGTTCGCAACACCTTTAAACAAAGGGCAAAACTCATTCAGTCGATGCGTAATTTTTTGCTTGAAAAAGATTACCTTGAAGTGGAAACGCCCATTCTGCAACCGATCTATGGAGGCGCAGCCGCAAAACCTTTCAAGACACATCACAACAAACTAAATACAACACTATACCTGCGTATTGCCAATGAATTATATCTGAAAAGACTGATCGTAGGTGGTTATGATGGTGTTTTTGAATTTGCAAAAGATTTCCGAAATGAAGGCATGGGTAGGTTTCATAATCCCGAATTCACACAAATGGAATTATATGTAGCTTACAAAGACTACATCTGGATGATGGAACTGGTGGAAGAAATGGTAGAACGTATTGCAAAAGATCTGCATGGCGATACAAAAGTAAAGGTGGGTGATCATATCATTGATTTTAAACGACCCTGGAAACGATTTACCATGTATGAAGCCATCAAACATTTTACAGGAGTGGATATTTCGGAGATGGATGAGCAGGAAATGCGCCAGACAGCAAAAGAGCTGGGTGTTGAAACCGATGAAAGTATGGGCCGGGGGAAGTTGATTGATGAAATCTTTGGCGAAAAATGTGAATCGCATTTAATTCAACCCACTTTTATCACTGATTATCCCATAGAGATGTCGCCCCTGGCCAAAAAACACCGCTCTGTACCCGGTTTGGTAGAACGTTTTGAAGCAGTCTGTAACGGAAAAGAAATATGTAATTCATTTTCAGAGTTAAATGACCCGGTAGATCAACGTGCCCGTTTTGAAGAGCAAATAGAACTGGGGCGCAGAGGAGATCCCGAAGCGATGATTCTGGATGAAGATTTTTTACGTGCCATAGATCATGGCATGCCCCCTACTGCAGGATTGGGGATTGGTATTGACCGATTGTCGATGATCATGACCAATAGCAATTCTATTCAGGATGTATTATTTTTCCCGCAAATGCGACCTGAGAAAGTAACCTCAACCGAATCGGGAAATGAGGCATTTGCGCAAACATCGATACCGGAAGTATGGATACCGGTTTTGCAAAAGGCTGGATACACCGATCCAACAGCCCTGAAAGGAATAAACCCCAATAAACTGTTTAATCAATTGTGTGGTCTGAGAAAGAAAATGAAACTTGATACTCCGGCACCAAAGGCCGAAGATGTAAAATCATGGATTGACGAATTGGAATAAAGCAAAACTATATTTATTTTGTAAGATATATTTTTCACCAAAAACTTTTCGCTATGCCCATTTTAGGATCTGTTGTTAAAAATGCAATTGCCTTACGAGGTAAATTACCATCCATTTTCAAAGTTTCTCATCCCGGCATGACGCAGGAAATTGTTTTGAGGAAACTTCTCAAACAGTCAACGTACACTGCCTTTGGTGAAAAATATAATTTTGATCAGATTCTGAAAAGTTCAGATATTGTAGAAACCTTTAAAGAAAACGTACCTACCCACGATTACAATAAAATATTCAAAAACTGGTGGTATCGCACCCTCAACGGCGAATCTTATGTTTGCTGGCCGGGCAAAGTAAAATATTTTGCCCTGAGTTCGGGCACTTCTGAAGCTTCGAGTAAGCACATACCCGTTACATCGGATATGCTCAAGGCCATCAAAAGAACCAGTGTCAAACAAATATTCTCTCTTGCACGGTATGATTTTCCCAGAGAGTTTTTTGAGAGAGGAATACTCATGCTGGGTGGCAGTACACATTTAAATTTTAACGGAACCTATTTTGAAGGCGATCTTTCGGGTATCACCACAAAAAATATCCCTTTTTGGTTTCAGCATTTTTATAAACCCGGAAAACGAATTTCTAAAGAGCGGGATTGGCCTACAAAACTCCATGAAATTGTCAAAAATGCCAAAAAATGGGATATTGGTGTAATTGTAGGCGTGCCGGCCTGGTGGCAGATACTGATCGAAAAAATCATTGATCACTATAAACTTAATAATATTCATGAGATTTGGCCCAATTTGTCAGTTTTTGTGCATGGAGGCGTGGCATTTCACCCTTATAAAAAAGGATTTGAGAAACTTTTGGGCAAACCGTTGAAGTATATTGAAACTTATCTTGCTTCAGAAGGTTTTATCGCTTTTCAAAGCCGCCCCGATACAGAAAACATGCAACTGGTGCTCGACAATGGTTTGTTTTTTGAATTTGTCCCTTTTAATGATCAAAATTTTGACATTGAGGGAAATCTTCTGGAAAACCCCAAAACGCTCACCATAACGCAGGTAGAAGAAGGAAAAGAATACGCACTTTTGCTTTCTTCTTGTGCAGGAGCCTGGAGGTACCTGATCGGAGATACGATAAAAATTGTTTCCAAAGAGCTCAATGAAATAATCATTACAGGCCGAACAAAGCACTTCCTGAACCTTTGCGGTGAGCATCTGTCGCAGGAAAATATGAACATGGCTATTAAAATGGCAGAAGATCAACTCAATATTGACGTCAGAGAGTTTACCGTAGCTGGGATTAAATACAATACTATGTTTGCCCATAAGTGGTATATTGGTACAGATCATCCCATATCTTCAGAAAAGGTAGCGCAAAAAATTGATGAAAACCTTCAGGTACTTAATGACGATTATCGTGTTGAACGTATCGAAGCCATTAAGCAGGTAATGGTAGAGATCATCCCCATTCATATTTTTTATGACTGGATGCGAATGAAAGGCAAAGAAGGGGCTCAAAATAAGTTCCCGAGGGTATTAAAGGACAAACAGCGGGAGGAATGGGAACAATTTATTACTGCACATACAAAAAAATAGAACTATAAACAGATGAACCGAGCCATGACAATAAATAATATTGGCACAGACGCGGATGATTAGATTTCGCAAAACAGATAAAACACAAAACAGTATTTTGGCGAGCTCCATCTGACCGAATTAATCAAACTATAAACAGATGAACTGTTATGCCGTCATCAATTTTTGAGGGTATTATTCTGGGTTTTACACTTGCTTTTTTAATCGGACCCTCATTTATTGCCCTTATTCAAACAAGTATCTACAACGGACGACAATCGGGCATATTTTTCGCGCTTGGTATTGCCCTCAGCGATCTAACGCTCATTGCCCTGAGTTATCTTGGAGCAATTCAGTTTCTCAACAACGCCGAAAACCAGTTTATTGTAGGAATAATTGGTGGTTTTATCCTTATTGGCTTTGGAATTGCTACATTTTTTAAACGATACAAGGTGAACAGTAAGAGGGGAATCGAGGTGAAAGTAAGCATAACGGGCGGAGGATATGTTGCTTTTATTCTGAAAGGGTTTTTTCTAAACATACTCAATCCGTTTTTGTTGATATTTTGGTTAGGCGTAATGAGCTTTATCAGTGCCAAATACGGAGTGGGAACCAAAGAAGTGGTATCCTTTTTTACGGCCGCGTTGATCACTGTTTTTGTTACAGATATAACAAAAAGTATTGTTGCCAGTAAGATAAGAAGATACCTGAATATACTGATCCTCACATGGGTAAATAAGATCGTGGGTTTAGCAATGGTGGCATTTGGCATTGTAATGTTTATACGTGTATTTTTGTATTTATAGTAGTTTTTACCTTCATCCCTGTTCTTATACAATTTTCCATCACCAAAACAATGTTTACCTGAATCATTTGCGCATAATTTGTATGTTTTTTTCTCAAAAAAATGATTATCCGCATCTATCGCTGCAATGATCAAAGATTTTTGTATCTGATATGAACACATATTCGATTCAACAATACAATGCCACATGTTTTGAAATGGCATAATAAATGTAACTTTTAACCGTAAAAAAGATAAAACATCCCAAAACCAGGTTACTGTATTCATGGTCAGGGATGTTAATCTTTATATCTTTGCAAATAAGCAACCAAAAATAAGCAAGCAAAACAATAAACTTTTCATGATATTTTCCGACGTATTGATTATAGGAACAGGAATATCCGGATTATTAACAGCACTCAAGATCAGGAGCACCTATTCGGTTACTCTTCTTACCAAAAATAAAATCAAAGAAAGCAATAGTTATCTTGCCCAGGGTGGTATAGCCGTGAAAGGAGATAAGGATGTACACTACAACGACACACTGGAGGCAGGTTGTTATGAAAACAATTTGGATGCGTTGAAGATCATGACCACAGAAACCGATGAGGTATTAAACGCATTGCTCCGGGAAGGGGTTGATTTTGACCGGAATTCTCGGGGAGAATTTCACTTAACCCGTGAAGGCGGACATACCCAAAATAGTATATTACACGTAAAAGATGAAACCGGAAAATCGGTTATAGATGCCTTGTATGAAAGCGCCGCAAGAAAAAAGAACATCCATTTTAAAGAACATTGCTTTGCTTACCAGTTGACGGAAACTGATGGCAGGATAACAGGAGTTGAAGCCTATGACAAAAATGGAAAACGGAAAGTCTATAAGGCAAACGCTGTTATACTTGCAACAGGTGGCTTAGGCAAAATCTATAAAACCACCACCAACTCCTCTGTATCTTCCGGAGATGGTTTGGTAATGGCACAGGAAAAAGGTTGTAAACTGTCAGATATGGAGTTCGTACAGTTTCATCCAACAGCACTCTACGAAAACAAAAGCGGTCAGATGCTTTTGATATCAGAAGCCGTAAGAGGTGAAGGGGGTATTTTAAGAAATATAAAAGGTGAAAGGTTTATGCCTGGTTATCATCCTATGAAAGACCTTGCTCCCCGTGATGTTGTGGCAAGAGCCATTTTAAAGGAAATGAAAAAACATGAATCCCCTCATGTTTACCTGGATGTTACACACAAAGACCCGGAGTTCATAAAGAGAAGGTTTCCAATGATTTATGAAAAATGCAAAAATAAGGGTATTGTCATTACTCAAAGCTGGATACCAGTATCTCCTGTGGCACACTATGCTATTGGTGGCATAAAAACGGACTATTTCGGCAGAACCGGCAGAGATGGTTTGTACGCCTGTGGCGAATGTGCATCTACGGGAGTACACGGTGCCAACAGATTGGCTAGCAATTCGCTGCTCGAAGCAGCTGTTTTTTCGATCCGCACTGCCGGGGCAGTGAACAAACAACTCAACAAACAAACAAAGAAACCGCCCATAGCACAACAGACAATTGAGGACTCATTTCAACACCACCTTCCGGTCATCAAAAACCAGGAAAACAAAAGAATAACATGGCTGGATGCCCAGATGAAACAAATCATGAGCACTTTTGTGTCTCTTGACAGGGACCATCCTCATCTCGAAAAAGCAAAAACTAAAATCAATCAAATACTAAATCTGCTCAAAATCATTGATAGAAGAGAACCTTCATTGCAATCGAAAGAAACCATTAACAAAGCCAAGGTTTGTTTGATGGTGATTTCGGCATCCCTGAAAAGAAAATCAAATGTTGGCGTTTATTACCGTTCAGACCTTAACACCTCCATACTTACATGAAAATGATGATCAACTTTGTAACACTTGCAACCCTTGTAGAAAGAGCACTAGCCGAAGATATTCCCTATATTGATATAACCAGCGATTTGCTCATACCCCCTGAAAAAGAGGGTAAAGCAATTATGACAGCAAAAGAGAATGGAGTAATATCTGGCATCGCTGTAGCAGAAATGGTTTTCAACACCGTTGACAAACATCTTGAAATTAAAAAACAAAAAAAAGACGGCGAAACTGTATCACCGGGTGATCATATCCTGGAAATATCAGGCAAACTCATATCAATACTAAAAGCAGAGAGAACCGCATTGAATTTTTTGCAAAGAATGTCGGGTATATCTACCCAGGCAAAAAAAATCAGCGAATTGGTCAAAGATACCCATGCAAAGATTGTAGATACACGGAAAACAACCCCGGGAATGCGAATGCTCGAAAAATATGCCGTGCTGATGGGCGGATGCTTCAACCATCGCTTCAACCTGTCTGATGCTGTTATGATCAAAGACAACCACATCAAGGCAGTAGGAAGCATAACCGAAGCTATAAAAAAGGCAAAACAGATTACCCCCCATACCTCGCGAATAGAAGTGGAAGTTACCAGCCTGCATCAGTTTCTGGAGGCCACACAAGCGGGTGCCGACATTATCATGCTGGATAACATGAATGTAAGAACCATGAAAGAAATCGTAAGACTAAACAAAAGTAAATGCATATTGGAAGCATCGGGAAATATGAACGAAACCAATATTGCAGCTGTAGCAAAAACAGGAATTGATATTATATCGGTGGGTTCACTCACACATTCGGTAAAATCACTTGATATCAGTTTAAACATACAATAATCGGGGAAAACCATGAACAAACCTCTTGCTGAGCTTTTACGACCCGATAAACTGGAAGACTACCTTGGTCAGAAACATCTTGTAGGAGAAAATGCGGTTTTGCGCAAAAGCATTGAATCTGGCGACATTCCCTCCATGATTCTTTGGGGACCACCCGGAGTGGGGAAAACCACCCTTGCATTCTTAATTTCCAAAGCGTTAAACAAGTTGTTCTTCACCCTTAGCGCCATTAGTTCAGGAGTGAAAGAAGTAAGAGGCGTAATAGATACAGCACAAAAAGCGGGCGGCAATGCCATTCTGTTTATAGATGAGATTCACCGCTTCAGCAAATCGCAGCAGGATTCCTTGTTGGGTGCTGTTGAAAAAGGAATTATCACCCTGATAGGTGCAACAACAGAAAACCCCTCTTTTGAAGTAATCTCACCCCTTTTATCTCGCTGCCAGGTATATATCTTAAAACACTTGGAAGCTAAAGAGCTGTTGGATTTACTGGGAAAAGCACAACAATATCTTCAAACGTCCCATCAGAAAAAAATCAGCATCAAAGAGCACAGTGCACTGCTGCGTATTAGTGGTGGAGATGCCCGCAAATTGTTGAATGCCCTTGAACTGGTGGTAAAAGGAAACTCAGAAAAAACTGTAGTGATCACCGATCAGTTGGTGCAGGAAGTCATACAACAAAATCTTTCGGCTTATGACAAGAACGGAGAGATGCATTACGATATCATATCCGCCTTTATCAAATCAGTCAGGGGTAGCGATCCGAATGCAGCTGTTTATTACCTTGCCCGTATGCTTGAAGGTGGAGAAGACCCAAAATTCATTGCCAGAAGATTGGTGATTCTGGCATCAGAAGACATAGGAAACGCCAACCCAAACGCCTTGCTTTTGGCTACGGAAGGTTTTCAGGCAGTAAATATGATCGGTATGCCCGAATCAAGAATCATCCTTAGCCAGATAACCACTTACCTGGCATGTTCTGCCAAAAGCAATGCATCCTATCTTGCCATTGGCAAGGCACAAAAAACAGTTAAAACCACAGGAGATCTGCCAGTTCCCCTCCATATCCGAAATGCTCCCACAAAACTGATGAACCAGATCGGATACGGAAAAAACTACCAATATGCACATGATTTTCCCGGTAACTTTGCTGAACAGGAGTTTTTACCGGAAAAAATTGCCGGATCAACTTTTTTTGAACCCGGAAACAACCCCCGGGAAAGAGAAATGAGAGAGCGTCTGAAAAAACTATGGAAAAGCAAATACGGCTATTAATGTTGATGAAGATTTTCCAGCGATCAGATTTTCACCCATAACTCTCCCACCTTGCACCCCCCAAACTTTTTTTCTTCAAACATTTTGATTTGATTGTTGTTTTTGTTTTGAATTTGATAATAGATATCAAAACTTCGAATACATCATGAATTTAATCTATTAAGTAATTATTCATACAAACAAAACGAAAATGAAAAAAATGAAAAAAGTCAAGATTTTAATGGGAGCAATGGCAGGAATGCTCATTATGGCATCTTGCGGTGGTGGTTCTGGTGAAAAAGCTGCTGAAATCTCAGCTGCGCTTGAACCTGGCGAAAAACCTGAAAATGCAGTAGTGAAAACTGTTGATGTAAACGGTAGCACCCTGGAATGGGAAGGAACCAAAGTTACCGGATCAGGACACAACGGAACCATTGAACTCAAATCAGGTGAACTTTACATGGTTGACGACCAACTTGTTGGAGGTAATTTCATCATTGATATGAATGGAATCACGGTAGTTGACATTGAAGATCCGGAAAGTAATGCAAGATTAAAAGGACATTTGGAATCAGATGACTTTTTCTCTGTGGCAACGTATCCCGAAGCAACTTTCGAAATGGCAAACATTGAACCTATAGAAGGAGCTGCTGAAGCAGATGCAAACTACACCATTAATGGAAACCTTACGATCAAAGGAATCACTCATAGCATTTCTTTTCCTGCAAAAGTTAGCGTATCCGGTGATCAGGTAAATGCCTTCGCTGATTTTGATTTCGACCGCGCCAAATATGAGGTACGTTTTGGTAGTGGAAGTTTCTTCGACGATCTGGGCGATAACATGATCCGTGACAATATCAACCTTCAAATAGACCTGGCTGCTAAATAGTGTCAGCAAGAAAACACTTATTTTTAGTGTCTTTGATAAGAAATCGTCAAAGACAAGGCTTTCGAAGTTTTTGAATCTAAGGAGTTTACTTTTCGTAAATGACGGATTAAAAAACGAGAATAACGCAGTATTTGGCGTTTTCTTGCCAAGACTAAATAAAAATTAAATGATGCCCAATGAGTTTGGTCTTTTATCGAATTGATCGTTTTATTGGAATCAGGATTTCAATAAAATGAAAAAAGAGCAGAGAAAAATTTTCTCTGCTCTTTTTTTTCAATTCTTCAAAAACAATACCCTTTAATCCAGCAGTCGATAGGATGTAGATCTGCTTATTTGCATCACGATGCTTTTTCTTTCATTATTACACGCTTTATTTATGTTCGTTGCGCAGAAGGTCTAAAATGGTTTTGACCGGATTGAAGGTGATCAAAGGAACTTCCACAAATACGGTGATCCAGTGTGCCATCGCTCCATTCCATAGTCCCGGTAATTCCTGTGCTTTAAGGTCTTTCCCATCCTTGCTCTTGTAACTGATAAATCCTGTTTGCCTATCCACATAATGGGTAAGATCAAATTTTTCTCCTTTATAGTTTTTAATACCACAAACCAGATCTACCGGATTAAAATGAGTGGATTGCTGAAAAATTCTTTCCTGCTCAGGGTCATCGTGATCAACCTGCGAAGATTCAACGATCTGCAACGACCGGGAACCTGTTTTTGTATCTTCAACCCAGAAAGGACCACCACCAGGTTCGCCTACGTTTTCAACCATGCCGCATACCCTGATGGGGCGATTAAGCAGATCGAAGAGCAAATTTTTATTTTCACGATGTTTTTCGGGCAATTGATTGGGATGAATAAAAACTTGATCTGAAGCAAATTTTTTCAGTTCCTTATATTCATCATCGGTCATCGTATTATTTTCGAGTGAATGCAGTGCTTCGAATATTTTCTCCTGTAAACGAACCATCAATCCACCAATCGCTTTTTTATACAGAACGGTTTCATCTTTTAACCGATCAGGTACTACGTTGTCAATATTTTTAACAAAAAGTATGTCAGTGTCCAAATCGTTAAGGTTCTGGATCAAAGCACCATGTCCTCCCGGCCGAAACAAAACAGATCCATCACTTTCGCGAAATGGATCATTGTTAAGATCAACAGCCATGGTATCAGTAGATGGTTTTTGTGCAGAAAAATCTACCTGAATATCTACTCCATGTTCTTCTTCATATTTTTCAAGCACATCACCCAAATGGTTTATAAACCTTCCTCTGTGCTCAGGAGATACTGTAAAGTGAAGGTTCACTTTATCACCCTTACATTTACCATACTGAATTCCTTCCACCAGATGTTCTTCCATAGATGTGCGGGTAAACCCATCGTACCGGTGAAACTTAAGCAGCCCCTTGGGCAGGGAGGCATAACCCAACCCTTTATCGTTGAGCAAATAATCGAGTAATGTGTTCAAATCCTTGTCTTTGTAGGCTTGTGAGGCATCTCTTCCATTTTCCTCCATCACAACCTTCAGAGAATCCCAGAAAGCAAAAGACTGCAACTGATCAAAAAAAGACTTTGCCTGTTTATCATTCTTCATCAGATCATCTGCTGAAATACCAGCATCAAGCTTGCCTTTCCACCCAAAAAGGTCTTTAAACATACGTGTAGCAGCCCCGCTGGCCGGTACAAATTTCAATACTTCTTTCTGAGAAGCAGAAGCATCATAAAAATCAACCAATTGCTGTAACTCATTCCAATCGGTTTTCATTATCCCATCATCGATAACAGCAGGATTTATTAATCTGACAAATGGAAAACCTTTTTTAAAGTTCTCTATTTGTTGTTTTGCTTGCTCTGCAGAGATTCCCTTTTCCGAGAATTGCTTCAGGTCTTTTTCTTCAAACATACGATTTGTTTTTGGTTCAACACATTAATTTCTTCATTCAGAAGATGCATTTAACATCCATATATTTATAAATTGCTGCAATACGGAAATCATTGAAGCAGATCTTCATCCCGCACAAGCATAAGAATAGCACCATGAGGAACGATGAAATATTTTTCTTTGTTAAACTCAATTTCATGAGCACTGTCTTGCAAAAAAACAGCCAAATCACCCTCGGATGTCTGCAAAGGAAAGTATTTAAGATTGTCACGTGTATCTTTCCACGGTTCATCAGATTCAACAGGAGCAGGTATAGGATAACCAGGACCCGCCTTTACAACATAACCACTTTGTATCTTACGCTTTTCTTCTACACCCGGAGGAAGATATAAACCTGCTTTCGTTCTTTGCGATGCAGTTTTGGGTTTGATGAGAACTCTGTCTCCCACCAGGATAAATTTTTCAAGATTCTCACCATCTATTTTCAATAACATGCTCATTTTTTTTAGTGCGCTTTTCTTTTAACAGTTGCAATCTTTCGCAAAACTAACCAGATTTGGTGACAGTACACCTTTGCCAAATAAATTGTTATTAATCCTTAACATTCAGCATAAAATTGCCCTCACTCCCGCAGTTCGTTTTTAATATAATACATTAAAACAATACCTCCTATTGCCTTGTTTACATGGCATAAACCAACAAAATAGAAAAATTCTCAGAAAGTAAAACCCATAAATACAAAATGATATGAATAAAAAACTTTTATTGATCAGCAATTCTACCAATCAGGGTGAGGAATATCTTGCATACACGAAAAAACACATATCCGATTTTTTAGGAAATGAAGTGAAAAATTTGGCTTTTATTCCTTATGCTGCCGTTAGCATGTCGTATGTTGAGTATTTTAATAAGGTAAATGAAGTTTTCACAAAAATGGGATATGAAGTGAAATCAACGGAAGATATTCAGGGTGCAACAAAAGTGTTGGAAGAAGCTGATGCCATTGTGGTAGGCGGTGGAAATACCTTCCATCTCATACATTTTATGCATGAAAAAGGGATCATGGACATCATTAAAAAGAAAGTAGAAAACGGAACACCTTACATTGGATGGAGCGCGGGAAGCAACGTAGCCTGTCCGTCAATAAAAACAACCAATGATATGCCGGTTATACAACCTGTTAGCTTTGAAGGACTATCGCTGGTGCCTTTCCAGATCAATCCCCATTATACTGATGGACGCATACCCAACCATAACGGAGAATCGAGAGAAGACAGAATAAAAGAATTTTTGGAACTGAATCCGGAATACCCTGTGGTAGGACTTAAAGAAGGGACGATGCTCCGGATAGAGGGCGAAAGCATAAAACTTATCGGCAACAAAACACTGAAAATTTTTAGAAAAGAAATGCCTACTCTTGAATATGACACCAATTCTTCCATTGATTTTATATTAAAGTAAAAGCATTCAAAACTGATTAAAGCATTCCTGATAGAGTAATGCATTTCTGCTTACCGGTACCAATAATCATCTTCAATTCAAAGGAATTGTGCTTGTAAGTAAGCATTTTTTTTGCTTCAATAATGAAAATTTCTTGCCTGAAACCATTACTTTTGCTGCCGGTTTGCGTATCATGTTCAGATGCAGGGAAAGAGATAAACGAAAAACAGTAGTACTCTTTTTCAAAATGCATTGTGCTGAGTTTAGCAGAACAACTCTGTTTTGAATACGAGCATAATACTTCAATTGACCGGCGCACTCTTCGAGGCGCTATGTTAAATGCAATTTTTTTATATACAGATATCGAATGAATGAATGGCGCAGTTTTGAAATAAAATTGATCATCAATCGTTTAGCGTAATCAGACAAAGCAAAAAAAGATAAAATTAAACCCACAACCCTAATCAACTTCTTTTAATGAGATCTTTCAGAACTTTAGTAATCTTCGGACTTCTGCTACTAACATTTTCAGGATGTAAAAACACTTACCACACCCCAATAAGCGTAAAACACGTAAAGGAAATGCCTGTAGGACATTCTCAGCAGGGATTTTATTACAACTTACCACAAACCGTTGTTGGCGTTGATATAGTAGTGGTAAAAAAACAAGAGATTCCCGGCCCTTTTCGTGAATATGCTTCGAAATACCTGGGTTTGGAAGAGGTTATTCAGGAAAATTCTGTTCAATACCAGATCAAATCTGCAAATATCAGCACCTATGCGCAACCCGATCCTGCCGAATTCTATTTTGTGCAATACAACACAGATTATTCTGACAACCTGCCTTTCTCCATGCAATTCAACAATGCAGGAATCATTACGGGAATCAACACGCAACAAGATGCAAATCTTCACATCCCAATTGGTACTGAAACACAGACTGAAAACGAATTTGGATCGGGAGTTACCTTTAATCATTTTCTTGATCACAACCTTCAGGAAAAAGTTGACACCATCATCGAAAGAATTCAAAGAGATACCCTTACCATTGAAAGAAAAAAACTCAGGAGAACATGGGTAGAAAAATCATCAGAGGTTCGTGCTAAAGAAATTGCCGAATATATTATTGATGTGCGCAGGAAAAAGTACGATCTGATCTATGGATTTGCTGAAATTACCTATTCGAAAGAAACCATTCAGTATATGGTAGAACAACTGGAAAAAGAAGAGCAAGATTATCTTGAACTATTTACTGGTGTTACTCTTTACACAGAGATGCAAGTGAAAAGAAGCTATTTGCCTGACCAGAACAATATCGGGAAATCTATAGACCTTTTCCATTTTTCAAATTCGACAGGAGTTCATGAAAACAGTGGACGCCTCTCTTCTCCGGTAACTCTCGTTGCGGAGGCAGACAGCACTACCCGGCAAATGGATCTTTTCACCTTCCAACCACCCATGGGAGATGAAACAGTGAACCGAGGTTTTTTTTACAGAATCCCTGAACATGTGCACATAAGCATCCTAAAAGATGAAAACCCCATAGCAGAAGCACGTGTTTTGATCAATCAACTGGGCACCATTACTAGTTTGCCCCCCGAAAATTATGAGATTGAATTTTATCCGGCTACAGGTTCAATCAAATCAGTAAAAAAAATCCAAACAACAGAAGAAGATTAAAGTTTACCCCTTGCAAATCAATTACTAAAGAAAGCAATACCATCATAAAATGCTTTCCTGAAAACTGGTTGACAGATTAGGATTATTGGGTTCAGGAGACTGAAAAATTGATAAAAAGCAGTGGATCCAAAAGAACTACGGATTTTTCCATCAACACTACAGAAGGAAAAAAAAATTAAAAGATAATTTTACAAACCATAAACAAATAAGAAAATGAAGCATGTTATTCTAACCGGCCACAGCAAAGGACTGGGAGAAGGAATGGCCTTATCCTTATTAACCAATAATATACACCTGCATGGAGTTTCAAGAACAGATAATGATGAACTTATGAAACTCGGAAAAGCCAATGCCGCCGGGTACGATTTCTATGCCTGCGATCTTTCTAAAACAGATACAATACCCATGGTGATGGAGCAGATTTTTAAAAACATAGACGCTGATAATGCCGAAGGGATATATCTTGTTAATAATGCCGGACTGATAACCCCCATCGGCAGACTGGAAACGCTGGATCCGGCGGAAATTGATCAGCACTTGAGAGTTAACCTCCTTGCCCCCATTTATTTGATAAGAGAATTCATCAAACACACCGAAAATATGAACACCGAAAAGCGTGTTTTGAATATTTCTTCGGGTGCAGCCCAAAACCCTTATCACGGATGGAGTATCTATTGCACAGGAAAATCAGGGATGGATATGTTTACACAAACCGTAGCAATTGAACAAAAAGATCATGAATATCCGGTAAAGCTCATGGCCATTGCCCCGGGAATCATTGATACCCCTATGCAAACAACTATCAGATCTACTACAGACGAACAATTTGTGTTGCGTAGCAAGTTTGTTGAACTCAAAGAAACCGGTCAACTCGTGGAACCCACCGTAGCAGGTAAAAAATTATCTGAAATACTTCTGGGTGATAGTTTCAGAAATGGAGAAATATGGGATATACGAGATCAGTATGAATAACACACCTCAACGTTTTTCAATACTACCGTGCATTCTGATAAGAACAAAAAGTTGAATATATCTTTGGCATGTAAATTAATATTATATAAACAATTATCTTATAAGTGCAGTTAACCAACCACAAGAAGAGTTAATAAGATGGAAAATGTAGATATTCAAGAGTTTGCGAGTAAAGTAAAAGTACGAAATCTTCATATTTCGGATTTTGATGATTTGATAAGAATGCAAAAGATCTGTTTTCCATCCATGGAAACATGGTCGTATGAGAATATAGAAAATCAATTGCGAATCTTCCCGGATGGACAAATTGCTATTGAAATTGATGGAACCCTGGTAGCCAGTTCATCCAGTTTGATCATTGATAGCGGAGAGCTGGATTTAGACCAGAAATGGGACGAAATATGCGATAATGGCAATATCAGAACACACGACCCCGACGGTGATACACTTTATGGCATGGAGATCATGGTGCATCCTGAATACAGGGGCATGAAACTGGCAACCCGCCTTTATGAAGCTCGCAAAGAACTGGCGCGGGAGCGTAACCTGATGCGTATTGTGATAGGTGGCCGACTGCCCGGGTATAAAAACTATCGTGACAAACTAAATATCAATCAATATGTTGACAGGGTAACCAGCAAAGCCATATTCGACCCGGTACTTACCCCACAACTTTCCAATGGATTTTCTCTTAAAAAGGTTATCAGGGAATATCTCGATGAAGATAAAGAATCCGGAGGGTTTGCTACTTATTTGGAATGGACCAACTTTGATTACCAGCAGGAAAAAGACAGAAAATTCCTTGCTTCACTTCCTGTGAGAATATGTGTGGTACAATATCAGATGCGTCCCATCAGAAGTTTTGATGATTTTTCTATTCAAAGCGAGTATTTTGTAGATGTAGCTTCGGGATACAAAAGCGATTTCATCGTCTTCCCTGAAATATTTACCCTCCAATTGTTATCATTATTCCCTAAAGAAAACCCAGGAACCGCAGCTCGTAAAATTGGTGAGTTTACTGAACAGTATCTGGAATTGTTCAGCGAGCTGGCCATCAAATACAACATCAACATCATTGCAGGATCGCATTTCACACCCGAAAATGACAAATTATACAACATTGCCTATCTTTTTAAACGAAACGGTGAAATAGGAAAACAATACAAACTGCATATAACACCCAATGAAAAAAAATGGTGGGGTGTTGAACCCGGAAACGCCATAGAAGTTTTTGACACCGATAAAGGCAAAATAGCCATTCAGATCTGTTATGATATTGAATTTCCGGAAGTAGCAAGGATTGCAGTAGAAAGAGGGGCTCGCATCATATTTGTACCTTTCTGCACCGACGACCGGCAGGGATACCTGAGGGTGCGCTACTGCGCACAGGCACGATGCGTTGAAAACCAGATTTTTGTAGCAATAGCCGGTACAGTGGGAAATCTTCCTCAGGTTGACAATATGGATATACAATATGCTCAGTCTGGAATCTTTACACCTTCTGATTTTTCTTTTGCACGCGATGCCATTGCCGCTGAATGCACACCCAACGTAGAAACGGTAATTATTAACGATATTGACCTCGAACTACTGAAAAGGCATAGAAACCGCGGTACCGTTACCAACTGGAACGACAGAAGAACCGATATCTATAAGGTGGAAGCAATGGATTTTGATCCGGAACAATATGACCCCTCCGATCCTTATTGACAATCTAATTAGTCTTTGCAAGAAAACGCTGGTTGCTGTGTTATGCTCGCCTTCAAAACAGTCATTTACGAAAAGTAAACTCCTGTTTTTCAGTCATCGCAAGCCTTGCACTTGTCGCTCTCTTATTAAGCACATGCAAATATTATGAGCTTTCCTGCTATGACTAATTACCAGATGTAGACCCATTTCATTCAATCTATCCAATAGAACCCGGTACAAAATTGAAAATGCTGAGTGTTGTGCATGCAATCCAACCCCATACTTCACCAACGTAACCCTTACCCATCGCAAAAAGTATCCTCTCTTACATAGGTTAAATCTGGCTAAAGAACAAATTATTAAAGAAATATTTCTTAATTTTATGTAGACTAATTAAAAATAAGGAAACATCGTAGAATTAAACTTTTCATTTATGAATACATACAATATCAACGTTTTAAAACAATAATCAAACCTCTGACTCAACAAATCACAACCACACAAGCACAGTTTTTTTCTCACATGAAATTATAATCCTGTGTTTCAATCCAAAAAATTATTTCAATTCTTTGACCAGATAAGAATTTTTTCTTCATTTATAATATATATCAATTTTTCGCATAAAACTCGTCTGTAAAAAAATATGTAAATAAAAAGGAAAGAATCACCAGTGCAAAAGAAGTGAAAAATAGTATTATAAAAGCGAATGCTAATATTTATCATAACACTTTATATGCTGTTTTCACTAATTCATTAGATGAAGAAGCAAAAGATGAGGTCAATAAAAATTAACAAAAATGCAAGAAACAAGAATAGCAAAATTAGAGAACGAAATCCTTAATTGGATGGCAAAAAATGGAATAACCCTGCTTCGAATAAGCATAGGGATTATATTTTTGTGGTTTGGTTTCCAAAAATTTTTTCCCGGAATTAGTTCCGCTGAGGATATTGCTACAAGAACCATTGATGTGATATCTTTAGGGGTGGTAAAATCGCCTTTTTCCATGCCCATACTGGCAACCTGGGAAACACTTATTGGTCTTGGATTTTTGACCGGGAAATTCATGAGAGCCACTTTTATACTCATGATTTTACAAATGGCAGGCACACTTTTCCCCTTACTTGTGTTTCCTCAGGAAACTTTTCATTTTCCACCTTTTGTACCCAGTTTGGAAGGTCAGTATATACTGAAAAATATCATTATTATAACCGGTGCTATGGTTATTCTGGCACACTCACGAGGTAAAATTATCAGCAAAGAAAACAACAAGTAAATGTGAAGGATGGTTCCGATTGTTTTATCAAGGCAAATTTTTGAGAAAACTGCGCTCATAAAAACGAAACCAATCATCGCCATTGGTTAGCTTGGCAATATAAGATTTGGGATCGGAAGAAGGATTTTGTTGCATCACATGCTGAGCGGCAAGCGCTCCCGATTTTTGCTGAAGATCTTTTAATTCTCTGGCGTCGAGACGCATTTCTTTGAGAACTTTCAGCATCTGAAAAGCATTCTCATGTGCATTGTTTTCCGAATAATAAAACACCAGTTGTTTTACCAAAGAACTATTGGATGAAGAGATCGCAAAATCAAATAGCGACTCATGACTAACATCATATTCTGCCAATAAATTATGATGATAAAATTGGGTCGCTTTTTCATAATTCTGAAAAAACAAATCGAAACCCTCTCTTGCACCTCTGAAATAGGAGCGCTGTGCCTGGTGCATCATTTTCTGATAGTCGGCCAAAATGTTTACATGGGAAAGTGCCCTGATTTCAGAATCCATTTCCCATTTGCAATGAATACTTTGGTTATTGATGGTCATCAATTCGTCATAAATGTCTTTAGCCGTGAGATAATCACCATTTTTTAATTGATTCTTTAAACCGGCAAGCAAGGTTTCAATCTTTTGACGGTTCAAATCACATTCTTCGTCCTGTATAAGCTGGGTAAGACTTAAAACCCTCTGATATATCAAAGAATCGTTGTTCAAACCATAATACAATGTATTTTCAATAACATCTGACAATATTTTGCGTGCCGGCTCAATAGCGCCTCCCCATGCCTTCAGGTGTCCTTCCGAAAGGTCATCTCTGATTTTTTCCCTGATCTTCTCAACATTTTCCTCATCACTTCCCCTAACATTGGCAAGACGTGAGATATCAAACTGCATCAAAATATTTTGTGGCGAACTTAAATTTTGAGCTAGTAATTCCTTTTTTTCAGACAATCCCACGTCGCATATCAGTGACGGGTATTTTTCACACAAAGCAATGGCATCATCTATGCTTTTCAATGCACTGGCAAAATCTTTACGTTCTGAAAAAAACTCAACATTTTCAAGATAACCATTTACCACCTTCTGCAAAAGGTCGTACAAACCTGAAACATCATTGATATACCTATCATGCTTACCAGCATAATTCATTGCATTTTCAGCATATTCAACAGAAAAAGAGTAATTTTCGGATTGTAAAGCCCGTTCGGCTACCGAAAGGTAAGAGCGATACATACCGTAATGTGCCATCGACAAAAAGTCATATAGTGAAGAGGGACATGACCAGATAAATGATTCTGAGCAAAAATCATTGAACCTGATCAAAAGGTTGGTGGCATCCAGAAAACGTCCGTCTTCCATCAACTTCATTGATTTTTCTGTTTGGTGGTCATAAATTTCAGAAAGCACCACCTGGGCGGAATCTTTCCATATGCTGGGCACGCCAAAATCCTGAGAGAAATATTCCATTCTCTTCAATGCCATTTCAGCATTATCATCCTTTATATCATAACGAACCAATGCTGCCCGTGCTGGTATATGCATGGAATTATAGGTCAAAGCTTTTTCAAAAAACAACTTTGCACTGTCCTGTTTTTCTTCATATACAAACCCAATTCCCTGATGATAAAATAAACTATCAATCCGCGAGAGTGAATAATTAAACTTCTGACGTAATTGAATTAAGACGAAGGCAATGTTATCTAACTCATTTTGAATGGAAAGAGGGTCCTTTCCGGCTTCATCCGGTACAAAGCGAAGGGATGATGATCTCATTTCGGCCAGTAAGTGCTCTGCTTCGCACAAAGTAAATTCCTGTAAGATAAGGGTCTCCGGATTTTCAGCATCGAGAGGGGATATCATGCGCCGGATATTACCGATCTTCTCCGGAGCAGCATAATACCATGACAAAGATTCGTGGAGCAATGCCACCTTTTCAGCATATTGAACAGGATAGTAAAACTCTGCCTGGTTGATCAGCCATTCGACAGTACCATTCCGGGAAACCTTTTCTAACGCAAAAGAATAAGTGATAGGTGCAGAAGCGTCCTTCCAGTTGATATCCTCCACAATTTCTTTTTTTATCAGATCGCTATTATTATCTGTAACATCAATATGCAAACGCAGAGAACCAGGCATCAACCAGGAAGACAGATCAAAATCGCGATACTGATGCGTGCCTGAAATGGCAGGATTATTTACTTTTATATTCAGAAATACTGAATCTGCAGTCATACGTTTCTCAACTGAAACACTGGCAGAGAAACTATAATTTATATATACCCTGAGCTTTTGATTTCCTTCAGCGAGTATTTGCAAAAGATCATTTGATATTTGCCCGGAACCACTGTTTCGACCAGGAAGAAAAGAAAAGTCCTTCTCATATTCAAGAAAAGTTTGTTTTGTTTTATCAGGCGGGGTTTGTTGAGCTAAAACAGGTGAAGACAAAAACGCCAGGAAAGAAAATACTATCAGAAGATGCACCGAGCCATGAAAAAGTTTTTGACACACACGCCGATGATTATAATTTCGCAACACGGCAAAAATTACAAAACCGGTATTTTGGCGAGCTCCATCTGACCGATTTAATAAAATTATAAACAGATGAAAAATATAGTAAAAAGAAAAAAACCTGTGCATATTACAGTGAAAGTAAAAAAATCAAGCGGCAAAGATATGCTTTTATTGGAACAAAAAAATGATTTCAAAATCATCGGTCATAAGAAGACAAAATAAAGAATAATCACTCCCATAAACGTTTTATTAATCTCAACTTATGTGTGTATTTTTTATTGTGTTGATCAAAAATTCCATGATGATCGATGCGATTGATCCTTACATTTCTAAAAGCATGAATTACATTATCACTGTTTAGCATCATCCCTACATGTACGATCTCGCCTTCTTCATTATCAAAAAACACAAGATCGCCCGGCAAGCTTTCTTCCAGAAAACTGATATTCTGACCTTTTAGGGCTTGCGCTTCTGCATTGCGAGGCAATGCAATGCCCGCCAATTTATAAATGATTTGCACAAATCCGGAGCAATCAATCCCGAGAGGTGTTTTTCCACCCCATAAGTAGGGCGAATTTTCAAACAAAAAAGCGTGTTTGACTATGTCATCTGATTGGATACCTTCTTTGCCCACAGTATTCCCATGAAAAAGATATTTGTCACCCAACAGATCAAACTCTTTATTTTCATTGGAGAACAAATGACTTCCAAAAGGAATCAGAAAACCCGATCTGCGGGTTTTATTCTCCAGTAACTGAACGAGATCGGCATTGTAAAATAAAGGTTTACCTGTTAGTTGGTCATACTCTTCATCATTCAACATTCGTAGCATATCTTCGTGCACCCAGCCTAACTGATCATGATGCTGGTCTGATACAAGTAACCAATGGTTGCGGTTATCCAGTACTTTTACACATTCACCAAATAGTAGCTGAGAAACCAACTCAGTGGATTTGCCCGGAGCATTATAAACAGGCACAGCACTCATCAAATTAACAGCAGCTTTCATAGCGGAGTTTTTTTTGTAAATTTATGGATAATTTACCAAAAGAACTCATTGATATCCGGTAAAATAAATCTAATAAATGAATGTTTGCAGAAAAATGTCAAATCTGCCTTTATGCTGGCCTTTAAAGTGTTGTTTCGGTAAATTCAACAAAATGTATTTGCAATGGTAAAACCATGATTTAACTCTTTAGCAATCGTCTTGCTTACCTTTCTGCCATCAAACATGCGATGCTGACATGTTTTTTTTCAGATGCTGGTTACAACAAAAAACAATTGTGTATTTTTGGTGAACGACATTATTCAAAGAACAAACATAACAGGAATAGTGTCGTTTTACTTCAAACAAAAAAAGATATCTGAACCGATGAACAAACTCATTTCATGGTTTCTGGAAAATTTTTCGAACATGGTAAGGTTCATTCTCTTTGTCCTGAGCATTTACCTTATCGTATTGCTTTTCCCGAAGGAGACAGGGTTTTACCAGGAATTTTCACAAGCCCGCCCCTGGATGTACGAAGATCTCATAGCACCCTTTGATTTTGCCATTCAGAAGAGTCAGGAAGAAATCAACCGCGAGAGACAGGAGATCATTGATGAATTTACCCCTTTTTATGAAAGAGACCAGGGTATTTACGAAACTCAGTTTCAACAACTGATTCAAAATTTCGAGATCAGGTGGAGAGAGAGTTTTTCAGGCACAACAGCATATACCCCGCTGAAAGATGAAGCCAAAAATGCCGCCATTGCTCTGTTTGATTCAATATACAAAAAGGGTATCATCTTCCTGGAGGGCGAAACAACCCGGAGTACAGCACCTGAAGAAATTTTACTGAGAGATGGTAGTGTTGCCAAAACCAGGGATGTTGAAGATTTTTTTACCATTCGACAGGCTTTTGAGGCGGCAGAAAAATATGTTTCCGATTTAAATTTTCCTTCAGAGGTAAAATCGGTTATACAATATGCCCTGGAGAGTTCACTTACACACTCTGTTGTAGAAGATGAAGAAACCAACACCATGGCGCTGGAGGCGGCTTTGAGCAGAATATCCCACGCACGCGGATTGGTGCAGCAAGGGGAAAAAATCATTTCGCAGGGCGAACTCATCACAGCGGAAAAAATGCGTATTCTTGAGTCTTTTCGCGCCGAATATGGCAGGCAGCTGGGAAGTACATCTCAAAGCAGCTTGATCTTCTGGGGACAGTTCCTGCTGGTATCCATATCCATTTTGGTACTGAGCTTGTTTTTAAAAGAGTTCAGAAAAGAGGTCTTTAACAACACCCGTAAACTGGTGGTCATTCTGCTTACCATTTACCTGATGGTGTTTCTTACCAGTCAGGTAGTTAAATACGACCTCGATCTTTTATATTTGCTCCCTGTATGTATTGTACCTATCATTATCAGAAGTTTTTTTGATAACCGACTGGCATTGTATGTGCACATTACCAGTATTATACTGATTGGATTTTTGGTTCCACGCAGCTTTGAGTTTGTATTTATACAGTTTATTGCGGGCATCATAGCCATATTATCCATGGCAAGCTTACGCAGACGCGAACAGTTATTTTTTACTGTTTCCCTGATTTTTCTTACCTATTCGGCAGTATACACCGGGTTGCTTCTGGCACAAACCGGTTCCTTTGAAAACATAGAACCTATTCAGTATTTGTATTTTTTGGGAGGATCTACCCTTACCTTGCTTTCCTATCCGCTTATTTATGTCTTCGAACGTACTTCGGGATTGCCCACCGATTTTTCTTTACTGGAACTTTCCGACACCAATAACAAACTCCTCAGAGAGCTTAACCTTACAGCACCTGGCACCTTCCAGCATTCATTGCAGGTAGCCAACATGGCCGAGGAGGCAATAAATACAATCGGTGGCAATAGCCTGCTTATAAGAACAGGAGCCATGTATCACGATATTGGCAAAATGGATCAACCCCAGTTTTTTACAGAAAACCAAAATGCCGGTATCAATCCACACGATGATATTTCTTATGCAGAAAGTGCTGAGATTATCATCGGACATGTGATCAAAGGCATTGAAAAAGCAAGAAAACATAACCTGCCTGAATATCTGATTGATTTTATAAGAACACATCACGGAACCACCACTACCCGGTACTTTTATATTATGGAGCAAAAAGATAATCCTGATAAGGAAGTAGATAAAGAAATATTTACCTACAAAGGTCCGAAACCTTTTAGCAAAGAAACAGCCGTTTTGATGATGGCCGATTCGGTGGAAGCCGCATCAAGAAGTTTGAAAAAACCCGACGAAAAGTCAATCTCCGGATTGATAGACAGCATTATTGATACACAAATTGAAGAGAATCAGTTTGACAATGCTGATATTACCTTTAAAGATATTACCACCATTAAAAAAGTATTTAAAAACAGAATGATGCATATTTTTCATGTCAGGATCGCTTATCCGGTATTAAACTAACAAACATTTAAAACAAATACATACATCATTGGATTTCTTCTTCGGATATAAACCTTTGACTTTTTACAAAATTTTTGTAATGACATTGAAAATGAATGAAGTTCAGGGGCAAAAATTGGCACATTATTTATTATGCGTCAATGGTGTCAGCAATTTGATAAAGATAGTCAGAAGCGTCAGGCCCAAGATTGAAAAGCAAATCTATAATGCTTAGGTTTTCCT
The DNA here is from genome assembly GCA_964589855.1 of uncultured Bacteroidales bacterium. GTDB lineage: Bacteria > Bacteroidota > Bacteroidia > Bacteroidales > UBA7960 > SKVR01. Next base: position 6,502 of record CAZPVB010000015.1, on the reverse strand, counting down.
GAAACCCAAACCGGTCAGAAAAAACCTGATAGTAGGGTGGAAACCTCAATTCCGGTAAATGCTTCCTGTCTTTGGTTTTAGGGCTGATGGCGAATCGCAGATCAAAATATTCTCCGGTATTTCGTACAAAATGATCCGAATATACGGGTTTTATTTTCACACCCATTTCCCGGAGCAACGAATGAAGGACACTTTTATTCAACGCCGGGAGGTGCTGAGGATGTGAATGTAGAAAACAATCAGCCACCAGGTCGGAATAATAGAGAAAAAAAGGCGCATTCCCATAGGCCGAAGTGATACATGCCCAATGATTTTTCTGCCACCTTGTATGATCACTTATCTCTACACTGCGCGTTTGGGTTCGGTTTCCATGAGGTTTGGAAACAGGTACCGTAAGATCTGCTAGTCCATTTCCAGTGAATACTGTACAACGGTTTCGCCAGGTTTGCTTAGGATAAGTCTCGTATTCATCAATCACAACAAATTGGGCTTTCATCAAATAGACAAAATACTCCAGGGGTGGGAACCAGGAGGTTGACAAAAGAATCTTATTCATTTTACTCATGTATGATCTCTTTTAGGGTTGATGGATCATTCCGGTTTCTTCAACAGACCGCATCCAGCGATCCCAGCGTACTTTTCCACTCAGCTTCGCCATCTTGTTGAAAGAAAATACAATGGCAGAAATTCTCCCCACAATATGGTTTTCGGGCACAAACCCCCACATGCGCGAATCAGATGTGTTGTGCCGGTTATCGCCCAGCACAAAATAATAATCCATTGAAAATTCGTATTCTTTTACGTGCAAACCATCCCAAAAAACAGAATCATTCCTGAAAATAAATTTTCTTCTTTCGTGATGGAGCAAATGGTATAAATACTTGTCGGGATTTTTACTATCCAGGTTTATTTTCATCCCTTTGTAAGGCACCACAACAGGTCCAAAGTCATCCGCCGTCCATTTCTCTGAGTTTTTGCCCATCACTATGGGTAACCCGTCCGAATCATCTGCAAGGTATGGTTTTATCCTCCGTATTCCCTCAAAAAACCGTATAGAGTCAACTTTACTTTGGGTAAAAGGAAAAACAAACCGGTCCGTTTTTTTTATCCGTCCCCCTTCTCTGATGGCAAACAATTGAATCAGTGACTCTATGCCATCAGGATCTTTAGCAAGAACTTCATAGTTCCTCTGGATCGTGCGAGGTTCATCGAATTTTCTTCCATTCACGTATACGCTGGATTTGTGTATCTCTACCTGTTCGCCAGGTAACGCCACCAATCTGCGAATCTGCTTCGGACGTTGGTCTATCGGTCGAAAATGCTGTACCGGGGTGTTGAACAAAATCAGATCGTAATGCTGAAAATTTCTGTTCGACGCAAAACGCCAATAAGGCAATTGTTTGATCAAAGGTAGCGAATCGGTAGTAAAAAATGCATTTACGATAAACTGAGGTATAATTCGAAGTGGCATTCTTGCACCATAATTGTACTTATTGACAAGCACAACATCTCCTGCCAGTAATGTTGCCTGCATACTGCTATTGGATATACTGGTTATATCAAACACAAAAAAACGAAACAGAACCAAAAAAACCAGCGCTACCAGAAAGGCCCGAATCCAGTCTTTCAGGAAAGAACTATGATACCGTTTTCTTTTACGCGCAGGCTTTTTATTTTTAAAGGACATGAGAGGTAAATTTGAGACAAAAATACAATTTTGAATCTATCCGGAAAACAAAATGGCAAACACGCATCAGAAATAAAACCATTCAGGTTCTTCAATAAAACAGATGATAATCGTAATTTTGCACACAAGATAAAAAAACAAGGATTATGAAGATACTAAACACCCAACAAATTCGTGAAACCGATCAGGCAACCATAAAAAAGGAACCCATCTCATCTATCGATCTGATGGAGCGAGCCTCAAAAGCATTTTTCGATACTTTTAAACGGTTGGTAAAAAAGCAGGAAAAAGTAATGGTGTTCTGTGGCATGGGCAATAATGGTGGTGATGGTTTAGCGGTGGCACGCATGCTGGCATCCACCGGATACGATGTATCGGTATATAAGGTATGTCATTCCGAAAAATCCTCGGAAGATTTCAGCATCAATGAAAGCAGGTATCTGAAATTGCGCAAGGCAAAGTTTACAGAAGTAAAAAGCAAAAATGATCTTCCTGCTTTTGAAGAAGGAACTACCTTGATCGATGCTATGTTTGGCAGTGGACTATCACGTCCGTTAGAAGGTTTTCCTGCGGAGGTGGTAAAGCATATCAACGATGGAAAATCGAGGGTTGTAGCACTTGATATGCCCAGTGGCCTGATGGGCGAAGACAATACCAATAATACACCTGAAACCATTGTAAAAGCAGATTACACCTTTACTTTTCAACTGCCAAAATTATCATTTTTGCTACCGGAGAATGCTCAATTTGTTGGCAATTGGCAGGTAGTTGACATAGGGCTGGATAAAGATTTTATACAACAAACAGATACTCCTCATCATTTTTTGCAGAAAGAAGACCTGCAGTCTTCTTTTCGCTACCGCAATAAATTTGATCATAAGAACACATATGGCCATGCACTTATCCTGGCAGGTAGTTATGGAAAAAGTGGTGCCGCAGTGTTGGCCTCAAAAGCAGCCCTGCAGGTTGGAGCAGGATTGGTAACGGTGCATCTGCCACGTGCTAACTATCTTGCCCAGCAAATCAGTTGCCCCGAGTGCATGGTATCGGTTGATGAAGATGAAGAGATTTTCACAGGAATCAAAGATATTTCGAAATATGCCGTTGTGGGTGCAGGTCCTGGTTTGGGTATGGAAAAACAAACCCAAAACGGATTAAAATTGTTGATACAGAACTCCGGACTTCCATTGGTTCTGGATGCTGATGCCCTCAACATCCTCTCAGAAAACCCCACGTGGCTATCTTTCCTGCCAGCAGGTAGCATACTAACACCGCATGTTGGAGAATTTAACCGTCTGGCCGGGCAAACAAACAATGGATGGGAAAGGATTCAAAAAGGAAAAGAGTTGGCTTTTCGTTTTAGGTGCTACATTGTTTTAAAAGGAGCACACACCGCCATTATAACTCCCGACCGGCAGGTAATTTTCAATTCAACAGGTAACCCGGGTATGGCTACTGCAGGTGCCGGTGATGTGCTTACCGGGATGATCACAGGCATTTTAGCACAAGGATATTCACCTTTTTACAGTGCATTGGCCGGAGTTTATCTTCATGGATTGGCCGGAGATATGGCAGCCCGCCGAAAACCACCGGAGAGTTTGGTTGCTGGCGACATTTTACACTTCATCAGCAAAGCCATTCAAAAAACATTCTATTAAAGAGTAATACATTATCACACAAATAACAAAATACAGAAATGAGTCAGTTTGGAAAATGGATACTTGGTGGATTGGGATGGGCTTTTGGCGGTCCTATTGGTGCTATTGTGGGGTTTTTAATGGGTTCTGCTTTCGACAGTATGAATGCAGGTGAATTTGAATACCAAAAATTTAAAGACCCACGGATTGGAACACAGTCCGGGGATTTCAGGATTAGCCTGTTGATCCTTTCGGCAGCAGTAATGAAAGCGGACAACAAACAGTTAAAATCGGAACTCGATTACATAAAGTCTTTTTTTATACAAAATTTCGGAACACAGGCAACAATGCATTATATGCAAGCCTTTCGAGACATACTCAAGCGCCCCATCCCATTGCGTGATGTTTGCCTGCAAATTCGCAACCATATGGATTTGCACAGCCGGTTGCAACTACTTCACTATTTGTTTGGAATTGCACTTGCCGACAAACACGCCCACGATTCGGAAATTAAAACAATACAAGATATCTCCGATTGGATGGGTATCAACAAGTACGATTTCGAATCGATCCGAAACATGTTTATAAAAGATGCAACAAGTGCCTATAAGATATTGGAAGTTGACCCTGATGCCTCAGATGAACAGATAAAAAAAGCATACCGTGCCATGGCATTGAAATACCACCCCGACAGGGTCAGCCATCTGGGGGAAGAATTCCAGCAAGCAGCCAAAGAAAAGTTCCAAAAGGTGAATGAGGCATACGAAACCGTGAGAAAGGAAAGAGGTTTTTAAAAGCATCGTATGGTTATAAAAGTGCGAAGCTACTGGAAAATCAACATATTTTGATGAACCGAGCCATGGTTGGATTAAAACACACACGAAGATGATGAAGATAAATGGAACGCAAATGACACAGATTGAGCGGATTTACACAGATTTTTTCTATCAGCGATTATCTGTAAAATCTGTGTCATCTGCGTTCTAATATTAATTGGGGAAAATTGTAACCAGATGAACCAAGCCATGACAATAATATTGACACATACCCGGATGATTATTGACCTATTGGCAAAGCGCGTAGCGCTGACATTATGGTAGAAATCTAATGCGACCAGTGAATCCAAAGGCGCGTAGCGCTGACATTATCGGGCTCTCATTAAAAACATAAGTGATTCATAGTCAAAATATTGGAAATTATAAACAGATGAAAACACGGAAAAAACAAAAATATCTTCTAAAATGAAATCGTGATCACAGATATGTTATCACGTCCACCATTCTCTTTTGCCTGATCAACCATTTTACTGGTATTTAAAGGATCGCAAAAAGATTGAATCTGTTCGTCGGATAGCATATCGGTCAAACCATCACTGCAAATGATCAAAAGATCATCTTTTTGCAACAAATTACTTATATCTTCCACGTCAACATATGATTCCTGTCCACCCCCAATTGAATTCACCAGTAAATTTGAGGGGGCATAGCTGTTTCCTGTTACATTGGCCAGACTATGATCAGTAGTTAGTTGTTTTAGTTGTTGTTCCCGATAATGATAAATACGACTATCGCCCGCATTGAAAATAAAGGACTTATCCGTATCAACTATAATACCTGTGAGTGTTGTACCCATACCTCTCAGATTCACATTTTTGTTGCCCATGGTTTCCAGTTGCCGGGTAATGCTTTCGGTCCATTGAAAGATATCTTGTCGAAAAGAATCAAAATCAGGAAGTTTCTTATCTTGCCTGGCAAATAAAGAGAAACTTTCCAGCACGACTGCACTGGCTACATCGCCCGCTTTATGTCCACCCATGCCATCTGCCACGGCAAAAGCTCGTGTTTGATCTGTTTTCACACTGATCTCCTTTTGTCCATTGGTAAATATTTCTCCGTCCATCAGAAGTTTGTCCTGGTTCACTTTTCTTACCAGTCCTGTATCGCAAATGCCTTTTACATGTAATTCCATCATACACTCAATGTAAAGAAGTTGAAGTGCAATGTAGTATTTTTTTTTCAACTGACAATTTATCTGCAAACATTATTTGGCATCATCACCTGGTTAACGATTAAATTTTAAATAGAAACGAAAGGCATACTGCCTTTTATCCTCTGAACGTCCACTATTAATATTGCATTGTTCTGTTTTCTGCCCTGAGAAAGCGTAGATGGATTCAACCTGGTTACCTGTGGAGTAAAAGGATTTGGATGTGCGGATGCTGAGTTGATTGGTTCTTTGAACATTTCCCTTGCTGCCCGGGTTTGCCGGATGGATACTGGGGGCGGTATGAGAGTTTGGGTGTTTCAGGTTGTGTTTTGTTTGGGAAAAGATAAAGATTTCTTCAGGCAAGGTGAAACATTGGTTGATATGAATTCTAAGGGATAGCCTTTAAAGAACGGGGTGCAAGGGGAGCGTTTTTATTGCTTTTTGCGACAAGAGAGATATCGTTTTTCTAATCCTTACGATATGATTAGATTATCCCTTACGAATCTTTTTTTTCATCACTTTCACATGGGAAAAAGTCTGTTACAAATACAGTCCTTTCCTGCTCATTGATAAAATAAATGATTTTAATTGCTTTTCGCGGAGTATAGTAGTACAAAATATAGCGGTGCATTCTGCCAAGTGAACGAAGGTTTTCTGCTATACGACCAATACCAGGATTATTTTCTAATGAGATGGCCTTTTCCAGTAACTCATTAGATTTACGGTCAGCACTGGCTTCGCTGTGGTGTTCATAAAAATATTCAAGTACATCAAGATAATAGTTCTCTGCATCCGCTGTTATTTTTACGTTATAACCCTGTTCTCTTTCCAAGATGTAATATCCTTTTTAAATTCGTGTATACTCCTTGTTTTACCTTCTTCCATTGATTTCAGGGATTTTTTAGCCCGCTCCATAATTTCCCCATCTGTAGTATTGAAAAAGTCTTTTTCGCTTCTTTCACTTTCTATCATACTATACACCAATCGAAGGAAACGTTCATCGGCCTGATCTATAAAATTGCGTATCTCTTCTTTCATTTTTAGTGAGTCCATAACAAACATTTTTGGTTCTTTTACAAAGTTAAAATTTATTGTCCTCATTTGTTCAAATTGTGGGATTGGGTACTTCAAGTTGGATTTGTTTGGGGTAAAGATAGGGGTTTTGGAAATATGTTTTATTGGAAATTATATT
>CAZPVB010000014.1:0-41103 GCA_964589855.1 uncultured Bacteroidales bacterium | reverse complement strand
ATCTGAATATTAAATATTTGAATTAGTGTCAATTCGTGTAATTGACTTTGTCGAGATCCGCTTTGCTTCGGTTCGTGGATAATAAACTTTTCAGAGTGAACTCACAAATCGTTCTCAAAATTACAGAAACACATGATTTATTTTTTTCAGGATTTTTTTCCAGGAATCAGTTTTTTCAACCAGGAAGGTACTTTTTTCTTCTTTTGCGGCGATCTGAAATTTGATTCGCTGATCAGTAAAGCGACGGGCTTTAGTTCCTTATACTCCTGAAAAACAACCTTGAGCATAGCAGCAAAAGGCAAAAACAACACCATGCCAGCAATGCCCCACACCGATGCTCCGATGATCAGACTTAAAATGGCGGCAAATGCATTTACATTTACGCTACTTCCTACTATCTTGGGGCTAAGAAAATTACTTTCGAGCAATTGTATAAACCAAAACATAAGCGCCACTGCTATAGGAACCCATAACTCATCTTGCGACATAAATGCATACAAAACAGGTATGGTTGCACCCAACGTAGTGCCAATATAAGGAATCAGAGAAAGCGTAGCAGCAAAAAAACCAAATAAAAACGGACTGTCAATTCCAATGATCCATAACCCGATACTGTTAGCAAGTCCTAATATAACGATAAGCATCAGCATACCCGACAAATATTTTTGCCCAACCTGTTGTATATTCTTCAGCATGTTAAAAAACTGTTCTTCTTTTGCTTCCGGGGCAAATTTCATAAAGGCACTCACAAGTCCATTGCGATAGATCAAAAGAAGAAAAGTATAAATGATTGTTGTAAACAAACCGGTTAAAAAAGAGGTAGAACTGGAAAAGGTTTCTCCGAGCAATCCACCCGCAGAGCTTTTGAGTCTTTCGCGCAAATTATTAAGCAATTCCTGCTCATCCAGATCGTTGATGAAGCTTATGTTCTGATTGATATAAGTTATCAGGTCTACATAAAGTTTCATCAGTTTATCACCAAACTCACTTACCTGATCTGACAGGGAGAGTATTTCGGCAGAAAAGAATGTGAGTGCTCCCATAATAACAAGAGCAAGAGAAAGAATAGAGAGTAAGGCACCTGGTATATTTCCCATCCTCCATTTAAGTAGTTTTTTGTGCAACGGAAAAAGAATAAATGATAGCAAAAGTGCCAGTCCCAAAGGGATAAGAACGGTCTTTGCCAAAATTAAAACAGCAAAAATTAAAATAGCAAGCCCTAAGGCAAAAAATGATTTCTGAAAAGATATGTTCATATTGTCTAATTCAGGTTTTAAAAAATACTTTTACTTTTCAAAATTAGATAAATTATCAGAAACAACCGATTAATTATAAAGTATCCGGGAAAAACGATAAACATGTATATTTCTTTGGCATCCTGCGATAACATATTGACTATCTTTGCCAGCTCAAAACAAAAAAAGCATCTGTTATGATCATACCCGATTTACCTTACATATCAAAATTTTTAGAAAATACACTGAAAGAGACGCAGATTCCTGTATTAAAAAATCAAGCGACGCACAAACTTCAGTTAAGCCACGAACTGAATTATTATGATCAGGAAAATTTTGTTGATCTGGTAAAGACAACCAAGTACCCACTGATCTACTCCAATTCTGAAAACCCCATCAACTGGATCAACCAACACCTGTCCTTTACACGGTTGCCGGAATATATCAAAAACTTTAAAGACAAGGCATACTTCAGGAGCCTGATAAAAACGATGTATCCTGATTTCTTTTTTCGTACTGTATCTTTAAATGAATTGGAGCATTTAGATATCAATACTTTACCAATGCCTTTCATTATTAAACCTTCGATAGGTTTTTTCAGCATAGGTGTGCACAGGGTTAACAACATCCAGGAATGGCAAATAGTGGTACAAAAAATAAAAAAAGAGATCCTGGTCTTTAAGGACTGTTACCCGGGTGAGGTGGTCGACACCTCTTTGTTTCTGATTGAGGAAGTGATACCGGGTGATGAGTTTGCAGTGGATGTATATTATGATAAGGAGGGCAACCCTGTAATCCTGAACATTCTTAAACATTTGTTCGCATCAGAAGAGGATATGAGCGACCGAATCTATATCACCTCCAAAAAGATTATTCAGCAATATCATGACAATTTTCTGGATTTTTTGTCTCAACTTGGCGATATTGCAGACTTAAAGGGTTTTGCCATGCATGTAGAACTCAGAATGAACACCGGGGGTAAGATCATACCCGTGGAGGTAAATCCTATGCGGTTTGGAGGTTGGTGCGTAGCAGATATTGGCTGGTATGCTTATGGAATAAATGTTTATAAATGCTTTTTCGAACAAAAAAAACCGGATTGGGAAACCATCTTAAAGCAGAAAAATGATGAAATATACAGCCTTTGCGTTGCTGACCTGCCCAAAGATATCGACAGAAACGACATTGAAGAAATTGATTATGAAAATTTCAGCAAGCGCTTTGAAAAAGTACTTGAATTAAGAGAAACAGACTATCGGCAATATGGTGTATTTGCTTTTTTATTTGCACAAACAAGCCCTGGCAATCAGGAAACACTTCAATACATACTTAAGTCCGATCTGAAGGAATTTATCAGGATGAAACAAACATGATAACCTAAGAAATCTTAAAGGTAACGTAATGAGAACATTTACCCATAAGCTGGAAATATCAAATTGAACAAACCACTACCAGAACAATTTATTCTTTGATACGGAAATCAAATAAAAAAAACAGATCAGGACAAGCTGATTTGCAGTTTTCCTGTTTCTTAACGCTTTAAGGACACTATTAAGATATGCAACAAACTCTTTTTTATGTAATCGTAGCCATCATCATCCTCGATTTTCTTTTCGACCGGTTGATTGATTATTTGAATTCAACGCGCTGGAGCAATGTTTTGCCACAGGAGTTAAAAGGTATTTACGATGAAGAGAAATACCGAAAATCACAAAATTATCATCGTGAGAACATGAAGGTTGGATTGCTGACATCTTCGCTGAGTTTTATTCTGATCCTGTTTTTTTTATTTGCAGATGGATTTGCATGGTTGGATAACCTTGTTAGGCAATACACTGAAAATCCTATTCTTATGGCACTTTTGTTTTTCGGCATCATAGGTTTGGCCAGCGATATATTATCAACACCATTTGATCTTTACGACACCTTTGTGATAGAAGAAAAATACGGGTTTAATCGCACCACACCCAAAACCTATGCACTGGATAAAATAAAAGGATGGATATTGGCCATTCTCTTAGGTGGTGGTATTTTGGCATTATTTGTATGGTTTTACCGGTTTGCGGGTGAACTATTCTGGTTGTATGCATGGATTTTTCTGACTTTCTTCAGCATATTCATGGCCATGTTTTATTCTACACTCATTGTACCCCTTTTTAACAAGCAAACACCACTGGAAGAAGGTGAACTCAGAGATGCCATAGAAAAATTTGCCCGGAAAGCAGGTTTCAAGCTCGATAATATTTTTGTGATAGATGGATCAAAGCGCAGCACCAAAGCCAATGCCTACTTTAGTGGATTTGGAAGCAAAAAAAGGATCGTGCTTTTCGATACCCTCATCAAAGAGCATACTACCGATGAACTGGTGGCCGTATTGGCACATGAGATCGGACATTATAAAAAGAAACATATAGTGAAAGGGATGTTTATATCCACCCTTACTACAGGTTTAATGCTTTACCTTTTGGGTATGTTTATCAACCGGCCAGAACTATCTATGGCGCTTGGAGTGGAACAAAGCAGCTTTCATATCGGAATTATCGCTTTCGGATTGCTTTACAGCCCTGTGAGCACGCTTTTGGGGATTGGAGGAAACTGGCTTTCCCGTAAAAATGAATATGAAGCGGATGCTTTTGCTGCCAAAAAATTTAAACCCGAGCCATTGCAGGAGGCTTTAAAGAAATTATCTGTCAACAACCTGAGTAATCTTCGCCCCCACCCGGTAAATGTTTTTGTAAACTATTCCCATCCGCCCTTATTAAAAAGACTACAGCATCTTGAGAAATTCAAAGACTAAGGGAGCAAAACATTCCACTGTTGTGGTCATATTGCTTCCCTTATGATAAACCGAAATTCCTAACCTATAACAGAGATAGGATTAATGATAAAACGGTAAGAATACACTTTATAGGGTAATAAGCACCAAAAACATCCTGCCGTAGATTATTTCTTTTTCATACTCTTCTTTTTCCATACATAATAAAGAATAATAATCGCAATCGGAATGATCAGATAAATCACTACATTTTCCCAGGAATCAAAAAACTGAACCGGTTCTGATTCCTGACGTGGAATGTTGGTAGGAGATTGCGCGCATAAATCATTCATAGAAATAAGCGCTATTGACATGAAAAATTTAAATTTTGTTGCCAATGTGTGAATAGATAAGTATTTCATAATAGATAAGAGGGATTAGATTTTTTTTGGGGATTGAAATATGAAAACAAAAATACGTATAAACTCAATTAAAATAACAATTCCTGATAGAAACAATCAGCATGAGATTCTTCTGATATTATAATTTTTCAGAGATCAGGGATTGCTGGTAAGTTTGCGGTAATATTTTACATATTGAAATTTGCGTGGATAGAACATAAAGTAAAGAGGCAGGTAGAGCAACCAATCTGTAAACCGAAAAGAGGTTTCAAATTCAATATCATCAATAATAAACACGCTATCGTTATTTCTTGCCACTACCCGGTGGGTGTGTTTCCAGTATCTGATGCCGAGAGGTACCTTTAAACCTCTGTCTATAAACCCGTATTCGCGGTGCGACAACCAGGATTCTTTGATAATAACCGTCCACTGCCCGAAGAAAGGGATAGAAAAACGGAGGTCGATAATATCGCCGGGCGATTGCCCCTGGTAACGTCTGATCCTGGCCAACCCCAAAGGGGGTAAGAGATATTCAAAAAGTTGGCGGTTAAATCCTTTATAAACTTTATTGAATGGTTCATGAACAGTAGTGATCAGACGTATGCGCATAAAAAAAGGGAAATTTCAAAAAAAACACACTGAAGAAAACCTTGTGTAAAACATTAATAAAAACATGGAAAAGAAAAAAAAGTTGGGGACGACGTAAATTATTTATAATGCCCCAATGAAATGAAATTCTTAGTCTCCCAGAGGCAAAAAGATGAACCAAAAATGCTGGTAATCAACACAAGAATCTAATTTTCCTTCAACTGAAATGTCCTTGACGCTTCCCTTATTCAAACAAACTGTAAATCGATTGCCCAAAGTAGTCTCTTCATAACCAATTCATCACGACATTCTGAAAAAAAGAGCCATCATTGATTGCACTCCGAAAACTTGTTTTCGGAAAATCTGTGTTCATTTTCTGGTTTTAAAATCACTGATTATCAGGATTTAGCATCTGTGTGAATCTGTGTAATCTGTGGATAATTTACTTTTCAGAGTGGACTCATCATTTAAAAAGCAATAAAGGTATACTGCTGTTAGATATCAATTTTTTGGTAAGACCCGATTTGAAAAGTCTTTGCAACAAACTTCTTTTTTTACTGGACAAGGAGATAATATCGATTTTATGCTGTTCGCAGAATTTTTCGAGGTTGGCTACCTGATCATCTCCTTTTAAGAAGTGTGTTTCAATCTGTATTTTTTCATGAATGCGTTTAAAATAATCTTTCAATGAATTCATTTTGGAATTCAACAGATTATCTTCTGCATCTTTGGAAACGTGTACGCAGAAGATTTTAACATTTAATGCTGTAACAATGGAGAGAAGTCTTCTGATGGCAACATAGTCAGAATCATCAAAACGGGTGGCATAAACGATATTGTTGACATCATTAAAACTGGAAGGTTTGGTTTTTTCGGGGATGGCCAGAACGGGCACCCTTGTTTTATCCAAAACCCTGTAAACAACACTACCGATAATATCGCTCTGTTTTTCGCCTTTACCTTTGGTACCCATCACAATAATACCAGGTTTGTAGGCAGCGGCCATAGAGGCCACTTCATCTTCAACAATCCCTTCGCGCAAAGAATAGCTGATTTTAATATCACCCATTCCTTTTTCTGATGCTGTTTTCTTTATTCTGGCAACAAATTCAGTAAGTTTTTCCTTGGCCTGGTTTTCCAATTCACGCAGATTGATATCCATATCTACCTGGATAGAGTAAGCGTCAGTAATAGGTACAAGGTCAACGATAGGCGCGTAAAAAACATGCAGGATTTTCAGGTCGGCATCATACTTTTTTGCAAGTTCCAGCGCATACAAGCAGGCATTTTCCGAGAATTCAGAAAAATCAACCGGTACCAGTACTCTTCTGAGTTTTTTGATGTCCTTTTTCTCCTTTCGCTCCTGCTCTGCCTTCATATTGGTAATGATGCGCAGTGCTTTTTCTACATCCGACTCTTTTATTTGTAATTTAACACCTTCAGAAACTGCACCCTGCAACAAATTCACATTTTTAAGGAAACATTCAATCCCGGCGTCTTCCAATTTTGCCTTTAAAATTTCTGCTGATGTATAATGATCAGTTGCCAATGTAACCAAACGCTCTTTCATAACTTATGTGTTTTTAAATTTCAAGACCTGATAACTGTTTTAGGCGCTAAATATACAAAAAAATATGCTCTAATCCTATACCAATAACTAAAATCGATGGGCGCATTCAAACAAAGAAAAAGCAGATCAATCCTTTAAAAATCCAGTGTGATGCACGCAAAGAATAACGAAAAATCTACCCAACCAAAACAATTTGTAGTAAATTTGCCCTCAGCAAAAATTTTATGCAATAAAACGCGGGTTTTTGTTCGGAACGGATAACAATAATCCTGTTTTAAACGTTTTATGGAGTTTGTTATTAACGATCAATTCTTCTGTTAAACCGTTTTACGATTTTGCATGAAATAATCAGCTGCATATGATGTTAGAATCAAATACAATAAAACATTCATTTTTTCGCCGAAACAAATCATTCAAATACATTTATCACCAATTCACCTTCCATAAAATGACAAAAGCACGCTATTTCGAATCCAAAACATTAATTTTATTTGTGGTACTTTTTGTGGCAACAACAATGCACCTGTTTGCCAGTGATGATTGGGAAACCTGGTACGAAAAACACGACAAAAACGAAACCCCCACTTATGATGAAACCATCAGATATGCCAGAAAACTGGCAGACCAATCGCCATATATTCATTATAGTATCATAGGAAAAAGTCACAGAAATAAAGACATTCCCCTTTTGATCCTTGATATGAATGGTAATTTTAGCCCCGAAGCAGTGCACAATTCGGGAAATAAAATTTTACTTGTAAATGCAGCCATACATCCCGGAGAACCTGTTGGCAAAGATGCAGGATTGATGCTTTTCCGCGATATTGCCATCAAAAACATGCATCATCAAATCATGGATGACATAACGCTGCTTTTTATTCCCATCATGAATGTAGATGGTCATGAGCGGTTTGGCCCCTATAACAGGATCAACCAGGATGGCCCGCGGGAAATGGGATGGAGAACCAATGCCCTGAACTTAAACCTGAACAGGGATTTCCTGAAAACCGACTCGGACGAGGTGAGCGCCTTGCTTGACCTTTGGCAACAATGGGATCCCGATTTTTTTATCGACACCCATTCTACCAACGGAGGTGATTATCAGTATGCTATGACTTATGCCACCGGTACCAACAAGGAAAATATGTATGAAGACCTGGCAGCTTGGGTGCAAGACACCTACCTGAGTCAGGTAGAAGAAAAAATGGAAGACGATGGTTTTCCTGTTTTTCCTTACGTTACATACCGATCCTGGCACGACCCGCGCAGTGGATTGAGGAGCGGAGTAGGAAACCCCATGTATTCAACTTCTTATGCCAATTATCGCAATCGCCCCGGATTATTGCTCGAAACACATATGCTGAAGCCATACAAAATAAGGGTCGAATCAACATACCGCATGCTGGTAAATACGATTGATGTATTGCACCACGATCAATCCCTGCAAAGAATTGTTGACACGGCAGATAAGTTTACGGCTTCCAATGATTTTTTAAACAAAGATTTTCCATTGTCATTCGAAATGATTAACGACTCCATAATGGTTGACTTTTTAGGTGTTGAATACAAAAAAGTAAAAAGCGACCTTACCGGTGGTGATTGGTTTATATATGATTCTGACAAACCCGCGAAATATCAGATTGCCTGGTTTAACCAACACAAACCCAACCTGACGGTAAAACTACCTGAATTCTATATTGTTCCTGTTGAATATGAAGATGTTATCGAAAGATTGAAAATACATGGGATTGAAATGATGGAATTGGCTGATGATAAAAACATACAGGTAGAATCATACAAATTTTCGAATGTATCACTATCGGGTTTTTCCAGAGAGGGAAGACAAACTGCGTCATTTCAAACCGAGAGTATTTCAGAAACAAGAACCTATCCGAAAGGATCAGTAATTATACCTATGAACCAATCCGGAGCAAGACTTGTTGCTATGGCACTCGAACCTGAGGCATACGGTTCGTATGCTTATTGGGGCTTTTTCAATGCAATATTCGAAAGGGTTGAATACTTTGAAAGTTATACCATGGAACAAATGGCGCGGGAAATGATAAAGGAAGATCCCTCTTTAAAAGAAAAACTCAACAAAGAAATGGAGGAAAATCCGGATATGGCAGAAAACCCCTATGCTATACTTACCTGGTTTTACCAACAAACACCTTACTATGACCAACAGCATAACATCTATCCTGTTGGGCGAATCATGAACGCCGATGATCTTTATCCGGGTTTATCCTTTGACAAATAACCAGTAATTTTATATAAAAGATTTTCTGTTCTGGTATCGTCTTCGCCTTAACACATCAATAGCATTTTTATGTAATAATGCTCAAAAAAAAAGATTGGAAGCCAGTTTCGATGCAATTCTCCGCTGTGCTTCCAATCCTGTTTTTGAACGATAAAGTTATCCCCCACATCAATTGCCAGATGAACGAAGATGCGTTTTTTCTTGCGATCAACGCATCACAAAACGAATTCCTCCGCGAGCACCAATCCACCATTTTGCCTGATGATCGTCCCAGGTGTTTTCATACATTTCCCAGGAAGACACATCCTGCAAGCCTTGATCCATCTTCGTAATATGGTTGTAAAGTACTGCGCCGGCAAATAACTCAAATTTTTGAGCAGGACGATACCCGAAATTCAGTCTCAATTCATTTACGAGGTTGGTTTCATCATATTCAAACCATTTGGCATCTTCGTAAATCTGTGAGCTGTGTAACTCCATCTGCACAGAAGATCTTTCTGTAATCGTGATGTGGGTACCCACACCATATCCAAAAGAACCGAAATGATTATCGACAAAAGGTTTCCAACCAGCAGAAAAGATATTGTAAAACAATGGTACACCAATTTTATAGGAAACATTGGCAAACATAACATCAGAGGCTGCAAACTCCCACTGACGTAATCCCCCTTTTTTTACAATGCTTAAAAATCCCACAGGCACACCAGTAATGGTATCAGCAATATTTATAAATCCCAGTTGAATGCCATCCACTTTTTTGGCAACATTTAAAAACCCTGACATTTGGATACCTGCAAGATCGCCGGCAGTGTTCATAAAGCCAGCACCCTGGATACCGGTAGTGTATCCGCCGGCAATATTGGCAAACCCAGCCAGAGAAATACCGGCAAAATTGTTGCGGGTTACATTCATAAATCCTGCAGTAGTAATTCCTTCTGTATTACCGTTGGATACATTCATAAATCCGGCAAAAGCCATTCCCTGGTAATCATCCTTTACAATGTTACCAAAACCTGCACCGGTAAGTCCGCTATGCCTGCCATTGACCACATTTAAAAAACCTGCCCCTACCAATCCATCATGTGTTCCGTTCACAACGTTCATGAATCCTGCTCCCTGCAACCCTTCAAAGTTTCCGTTCACAACATTCATAAACCCAGCTCCCTGGAAACCTTTGGTATATCCCTGAACGAAATTTCCGAATCCTGCCATCTGAAAACCATCTACATTTCCTTTATTGATATTCATAAAACCACCCATTTCCAAACCCTCGACTCCCCCATTAATTCCCCCAAAAAGATTGATACTGTATTTGTACCTGTGCTGTAAAGCATTCACTCCGTCGGTACCCAAAAACGGAAACAAACTTACCTGAATCGTTTTAAGGGTTTTTTCTGATTCCTGTGCTCTGCCCATACTGGGTATAACCAGCAGTAAGGTCATTAATAATAATGTGATTTTTCTTGTTTTCATGATCGTTGTATCTTTTATAAGATTTTGGATAAAATGAATATTGATTTTTATGATCTGACAAATTGAAACATCAAAATAATTGAAGATATGACAAGACGATGATCAATTTATCAAAGTTCAAACCAAAATACACAAAACCCTATTTATCATTAATATAGGAATATAAATGAAGCATAGATCATATTTAAACGTACGTATTTGAACACACATGTGTACGTTTGCATACAGGTATATACAATTTGTAGATAATCCGAAAATGGAGTACGAATTTACCGGGCAGGGTTCAAAAGTAAAAAGAAAACTCAAATGAGTTTTAGTTTCTGAATCAATTGCATAAAGTCTTCACTGCTAACAGGTTTGGTTAGATATTCGTCCATCCCCTTTTCCATGTATTTTTTGCGGTCGCCTTCCAGCGCATTGGCGCTAAGTCCGACCACAGGGGGCAGATCAGGATACCGTTCTTTTAAGATAGAAGTGGCTGTAACCCCATCTAAAACAGGCATTACAATATCCATCAAAATAAGATCGAAATCATGCAGTGGATAAACATTGATGGCCTGCTCTCCGTTTTCGGCCATGATCACATGATGGTTTAAACTTTTCAGGATCAGAGCAACCACCTGGCGGTTTACAAATTTATCATCCACAAGCAAAATATTAAGCGACCGCGCACGTCGCGGAGAGGAAAGATTGCCGGATTTATGGTCCTTTTCATCCAAAACATAATCAGGCAACTGCGTTTTAAAAGTAAACCAAAAGGAGCTACCGCTGTTTACCTGGCTTTCAACGCCAATTTCTCCGCCCAGCAGTCCGGTTAATTCCTTGCAAATGCTTAATCCTAAACCAGTGCCTTTGATAAGCGGATTATCATTATCTTTTTCTACCTGGTAATAAGGTGTAAATAGTTTGCGGGTCAGTTCGGGTTCGATGCCTGATCCGGTATCTTTTATAGTGATTTTGATTAAATAAACCGAATTACCGTTGTTGCTGTCTGGTATTTGTTTATCCAATGCCATATGAAAAGAAATAAAACCCTCTTTGGTAAATTTAATAGCATTGGAGACAAGGTTGTGAATGATCTGGTTTAGTTTCTGGATATCGGTAAAAATAAAATCAGGGACATTTTCCTGTATTTCGGATCTGAACTTAATCTTTTTATCGCCCACAGCACCTTGAAAAAAGTTTTGGGCATTTAGCACGATCTGTTTTGATTCCAACTTTTTTAATTTCAGGGAAACCTTTCCTGCCTCTATTTTGGAATAATCAAGCACCAGGTTGAGCGTTTCCTTTAAGATATCTCCAGCCTGCCTGAGAGCATCAATATACTGTTTCTGCGTTTCATCAAGATTTGTTCTTGCCAGCAACTCTCCCATACCCAGAATTCCCGTAAGCGGCGTACGAATCTCATGGCTCATGGTAGAGAGAAAGTTTTGTTTAAACACAGCAGACTGTTTTGCTACCGCAATTTCCTGTTCCAGTTTTACGGCTCTTTTTCTCTCAGTTATATCACGCATAACACCCAGTATTTTGAGTTTTCCATTATCCTTCAGGGATGCGTTACTCACCTCTACCTGTTTTATTTCACCCGATTGTGTAATGATCTCGGCTTCATAAATACTGGAAACATCAATACCTTCCAATCGCATCTGAAGGCGTTTTTCAGCAATTTGATTTGACTCTGGTGTAAGTAAATGTTTTCTTCGAAAATCTCCCAGCAGAATCTGATCTTTTGTATAACCGGCAATTTCGCAGAATTTATCATTCACATATTCAAATCTTCCGTCAGACAGAAGAAAAATACCATCAAAAGCGTTTTCAGAAAGTGCCTTGTAACGTTGCTCTGATAACGAAAGTTTTTCTTTGGCAGCTTTTTCGCTTGTTATATCCTCTGCTGAACAAACAACATATTCTACCTTTCCAGTAGCATTGACCCTGGGAGATTTAAAAACAGATAAATATCTTCTTTCGTTCCCTTTTGTAATCAGAATTTCCATTTGTTCTGCTTTACCCGATCTGAAAAGTTTATCATTTCCCCTGGTTAAAATTTTTGCTTTTTCGAAAGGCAAAACCTGATATATGTTTTTATAAACCAATTCTTCGGGTTCTACACCCAAAAAGATGGCATGAGCTCTATTGACCGACCCATAAGTATCGGGCTTTGTAAAATACCAAACCTGCGTAGGTATATTGTCTAGCAAAATTTGTTGTTCTGCCCTTTGTTTATGTATATTTTCTGCTTCCTGAAGCATCTTTCTATTGGTAATATCAGTTACAGACCCCTGGTACCCGTTAATTTGATTATTTTCATTTACAATAGGAATTCCCTGAAAAGAAAACCACCTTTTCCCTTTTTCGGGAATCTCTGATTGCAATTCAATGTGGGCAAATTCTTTTTTGCTTACCACCGTTTCTATGAAGATCTTTTTTAAACTTGTAAGTTTCTCACCCGGCAATAATTCCCATAAAAACTTTTTATGAACGACTTCTTCTGGTTTTATTTTAATAACCTCCTCAACAAAATCGCTGATAAAGGTAATAAGTCCATCGGTATTAATTTTCCACAGGATCATATGATTTTGCCGGGCAATCTTATCAAAATGCCGGTTTACTTCCTGCATCTTATTCTGATGGGTCGAGAGAGTGGCAGACTGCAGAGATAATTTTTTTTGCAGGGAAATTTTTCTTTTCATGATCAACAACATGGTAAGAGAGATCATTAGGGTGATAATAACACCCACAATCACAGAATTCCAGAATATTTGCCCTGGATATGACTGATAAAATGATGGAGAAGGACGTGCTTCCACAACAAATGACCGCCCAAAAAATACAAGGGGAAAATATTTTCTGAAATGATCATTACCAGATAGATAGTTAATATTGTAATCCACTGGTTGTTGGTACCTGTTTATTTCTTCAAGAGGGGATTCACCTGCCAGGTAAGTCTTGTTTCCATTATTGTGCAACTCAAAAAGTGAAAGATCAATGTCTGTCCCAATAACATTTTCAAGTAAAGAATCTTTGCCAAACAGAGCATCCATGCGCAGGGTTATATACAACACTCCTTTCAAAAAGTCAAACTGACTTTGGTCGGATCGGATAGTGTCATTTTTATCAAAAACCGGCATATAAACATTGAAAGCAGGTTCTGCATTGCTGAATCTTTCAATCTGCCGGGTTATAACAGGTATATGATATTTAACTGACCTTAAAACAGCTTCGCGTCGCACCGGACTACCTAAAAGATCGATACCAGAAACAGTGTTGATCTCTGTAAAAGGTTCAGTATACAAAAGAGGGAAATAATGATCAGCAATAGGCGATATCCTCTTTTCACCATATTCTCCTTTGTAATAAATTTCCTTTATATTGTTATTTTCTTGTTGTGCCGCCTCAATAAAAGCGTTTCTGTCCTCGTGCAAAACAAAAGGAGCCCACCCCACCCCTGCTATATAAGATCTGTTGTAAATTTTTTCTGTAAAGGCACTAAAATCATTTTGGTTTACCTGGTCTTTTATTTTAAAAAAACTATTCAAAGACTCAAGGTCTTTATCATGCAGGTTATAGAAAATATCGATAACACGGTTTGTTTGCAATTGAGCCATGGTGCGGAAAACATTCAATTTTTCGTTCTGCTCTCTTTCGCTCAAAGTGGCAGCAATATAGTAGGTGAAAATTAGTCCCAGCAGGGTCATTAAAGCAATTTCAGTATAATGAAAAACCGACCAGGGTGAGGAACTGATCTCGTTTCTTTGGATAATAATCAATGCTGAAATCAATACAGCAAAAACAGACAACGCCGTAAGGAATATGAGTAACGTTTTTTCCTTTACAATTACCGCACGAACAGAATCAGTATTATAGTCCACTCCTAAGATCATGAGAACTTCTTTGGTTCTCGGGTTCATAACCGGTATCATGATTAAATAATCATCATCCTGCATTTGATCCGGAAAAATTGAGATAACTTTTCCGGTTGTAAAAACAGTGTCGAGAGCAGCCAATTGATTATCCCGGAAATGTGCTGGTAGATCAGAAATACTCAGGATACCGGACACAGAGGAAGGACCCGGTTTTATCTTCCCATCATCGGTTTGGAAAAAGGTAAAAATGTTTCGCATCCCGGCAAAATCACGGTAGGAGTTGAGCACCTCATCCATCTGCTGAAAATATGCATGATAATGACCCGGATCATTGCGAACAAACTTCCCGATCTCCTGTGATATAAATGATTGTGCCAGCATGTGGGCCTGGGTCATCACATCATTCTCAAAATGAGATTTTTGTACAACCACCCTGTGCGAATAGATCAGTATTGAGCTCACAACAAGCACAACGACCAACACCAAAGAAATCAATATGGTTCTTAAAACATGAGAGTTTAATTTCATAGACTACATAACGTATCAGAAAGTATTAATTGCCAGTCTAAAGTTAAGAAAAGATGAAACAAAGAGGGTGGAAATAATGATTAATTCTTTATATTATGCTTAGCGAGTTTATTTTCCTTTCAAAACCCATAAATTAAGGATCATCTATCCATTTACTCTGATATATTCATAGGAGTTTCCCTGATGTTTAAGAAACTTTAAAAAATCTTCGTACTTCATAACGAGTGAAGCGGTATTGATGCATGGATGAAAACTAATGGTCCTACTCTTTTGGATATTTTCATCCAAAAAAAGATGCACATGCCTTTCTGTATCGTTGATAAGCGCCAAAGGACTTACAGAACCCGGTTTTACGCCCAGATATTTTTGCAATCGCCGGGGAGAGGCAAACGATAATTTACCTTGTTTCAGTTTTTGCTCCAGACTTCTGATATCGAGTGCCTGCCTGTGCTCAAGGATAACAAGGTAATGCCTGTTGCCTTTATGATTTCTGAAAAAAATATTTTTGCAATGCGTAGCTTCCAGATCTTTCCAATACTTTGAGGCCTCTTCTATGGTAGGAGCCGGAGGATGTTCGTGATATTCATATGATATGCTCAGTTGATGTAAAATAGCATAAAGTGCGGGGTCTCCGTTTTTGATGGATGTGGTCATGGCTTTTTATGTTGTTTTATTAATGGCAAAACTTTTGCAAAAAATAAACAGATCATCTTTAGTGCAAAATTCATTTTTCAGATTTCTGCGTTTCCTGCTCATCTCTTTTAAATATACTCCTCCTTTACTTCAGACAATTCGTTCATTTGCCTTCCGAAGAGCAGGACTGCAGAACTTTCAGAAAAAAACATCCTGCTTTATTAATCCATGGAAAAAAATTTTGTTAACAACTTGTGGGTGCTCCACACACCCTAAAATAAAACAAAAAAAGCATTTAAACGACATTTAAAAGTCATTGAGAGATATTTTTAATTCTTTTATCATTGTAATTAAATTTATTTCGTTAACTTTGCATTATCCGACAACTAAATAACACTTTTATACAATGAACATCAAAAACACCTCCACCCAAGTCTGGTACAATTACCAAAATAAGGTTTTTTTCTTTTTTATAGCATCCGTTGTTTTTTCAACTTTTTTCCTGCCTCAAAACAGTTATCAGTTGGTTTCAAACGGATCTCTGGTCAGCTTCTACAATCTGCCCTCCGGTAGTGCAAATCAAAAAGCAAGCAACTCGTCCCTTCATTCAAATAAAGTTTCCCGCCATTCTCAAAACGCGCCTAATCCTGATAAAAAACAATTTTGGTTACTGGAATTAAGAGAAACTTTTTTGTCGGAAACATGGAATCATGATGAAAAGAAAACCTATACTGTTGATCAGGGAGATACACTTTACAAGAAATGGGAAGAAAATATTGTGGTGCTGAAGAATGAAAAAAATCTTATTCCTATCATCGATATTGAAAAGCATGTTCATATATTCGATTTTACCCATTTCGACACAGGATCTTTTCGCCAGAGCATCCAAAATTATAACGCAGGCATTACGTTTCAGAAATTCGATGTTGGGTTCCAACGTCCGCTAAAAATTACAGAAGAAGATCAAATATCTGTAATATTGTTTGATGCGAATACTTTTCAATCTGTACCTGAAAACATTACCCAATTTCTTCAGGAAAATGAGCAAACGATATTTATCCAGTTTGGAAATGCTTCAAAACTTGAATTTGCATCTCAGGCACAAAGCGTAGTGTATGTAAAATCTCAAACAAAGGAGCAACTTGCCATGCTCGGGCAGATGCTCTTTGGCGGAATTCGCGGCACGGGCAAGATACCAGCTTACATGATGGATACAGTATTTTATGAAACAGAATTGAAGACAAACAAAACTCGCCTTGCATATCATCTGCCTGATGATTCAAAGAAAAACAGGCAGATGCATTCCAGTATCGACAGCATTATGCAGGATGCCATGGAAAAAGGAGCATTTCCGGGCGGTCAGATTTTTGTTGCCCACAAAGGCATGGTCATTTATAACGAATCCTTTGGTCATCATGATTACACCCAACAAAGAAAAACCAAAACCACAGACCTTTACGACATTGCCTCGATAACAAAAATAGCAGCCACAACATTGGCCACCATGAAGATGGTTGAAAAGAAAAAGATCAACATTGATCTGCCTCTCAGACATTTTTTTAAAGATACAAACCCCGTAGGATATTCGTATTCAAACATATCCAAAGATTCACTTTTTTCAATATCATCCACCAGAGAAGAAGAGACCGGAAAACCATCTGGCAATTCAAGTTCAGCAGCATCTGATAGTCTTGCACTCAAAAACGTTTCCACACAAACCCTTTCCGGGAAAAGCATATTTAATGTGCCCTTAAGAAAATTACTGGTACATCAGTCAGGGATCAACCCTTCATTGCCCATTTTGCCTTATTACCTTTACGAAAAAACCTATAGTCAGATTCTACTGAATGAACGGCAGGACTTTTTTGCTGATCAGAATGAGAATTACCCGGCGCAAAATACAGGAGCAGACATACCAGAGGGCATTGCACAGAATAGGTTTGCTGACGACTCTGCTGATTCCACCGCAATTTTTTTTCCTTTTGATAAAAAAATGGCTTTTCAGTATTTTTTCTCTGAAAAGAAAGTTGATGGAGTTGCTGTAGCAAGGGTTGCCGAAAATATGTTTTTGAAGGAACAATTTCGTGATTCGTTGTTCAACGAAATAAAAAAAATGAAGGTACACAACGACACTGTTTATCAGTATTCGTGTACAAATATGATACTTATGCAAATGGTTGTTGACAGCATTGTTGGCGGAGGATTTGAGGAATACCTGAAAGATGGATTTTACAGGCCACTGGGCATGCAGCACACCACCTATAACCCGTTGAACCATTTTGAAAAAGATGAGATCGCCCCCACCGAAAACGATGAGGTATGGCGCGGACAATTGCTTCAGGGCACAGTCCATGATCCATCAGCAGCGTTGCTGGGCGGTGTTTCTGGCAATGCGGGTCTTTTTTCTACTGCTGCAGATCTGGGTATATTGGGTCAGATGCTGCTCAATGGCGGTCATTATGGAGGAAAACAATACCTGGATACTGCAACGGTGAGGCAATTCACACAAAAACAAGAAGAGAATCACCGTGGATTGGGTTTTGACCGCCCTACTAAAAACGGTATACATGCAAAAGATATACATCCTGCTTCTTTCGGCCATTTAGGTTTTACCGGTAGCACCATGTGGGTAGATCCGGAGAATGAAATTGTATTTGTTTTTCTCTCCAACAGGGTTTATCCCAATGCCGGCAACAATTTGATCGCGACCAAGCAAATTCGTCAAAAAGTGCATCAGGCAGTTTATGACGCCATCAACAATAAAGAAAAGACGCCTGTTTCTCTGAAAATGAGCCAAAAGCCCATGCAAAATGGGACATTTTAATCCTATATTCCTTACAACCCACAGTTGGTTTTTTGTAATTTTGATACCATAAAAACTCTCGGAAAAATAATTTCAGGGAGTTTTTTTCTTTATTTTACAAACCTCAAAAAACCATACAATATGTCAGATTTAAATGAAGTTCGCTTTTGCCCCACTCCCGAAGATTATGCTACTTACAACACCCAAAAATTAAGAGATCGATTCCTCATTGAGCAATTATTCATTTCCGACAGGCAAAAACTAATTTACACCCACTTCGACAGAATGGTTGTGGTTGGGATAATGCCGGTAAAAGGCAGGGTACAACTAACCCCCTCTGAGTACATGAAAACAGCGTTTTTCAACAAGGAAAGGGAAACGGGCATCATCAACGTAGGTGGTAACGGAACCGTAACAGCAGATGGACAAAAATTTGAAATGGAATACAAGGATGCTTTATACATTGGAAAGGGCGTGAAGGATATTTTCTTTGAAAGCAGGGAAGCAGACAGACCGGCAAAATTTTACATTAACAGCGCACTGGCACATAAAGATTACCCATCTAAGTTGGTAAAACGTGCCGAGGCCACACCCAATAAGATGGGAAGCCAGGCAAACGGAAACATCAGGGTGCTGAATCAGTATATTGTACCCTGGATCGTACCTACCTGCCAGCTGATGATGGGCGTTACGGAGGTACATGAAGGAAACCTCTGGAATACCATGCCCTGCCATTTGCACAAAATGCGCATGGAAGCCTATTTTTACTTTGAGATACCCGAAGAGCAGGCCGTTTGCCACTTTATGGGTGAACCACAGGAAACAAGGCACATTTGGTTGCACAATGAGCAATGCGTATTGTCTCCCGATTGGTCGCTACATGCCGCTGCCGGCACACATAATTATTCTTTCATCTGGGGTATGGCCGGCACCGATAGCGATGTAGACCCGGTAAAAACCACTGACCTGAGATAAGAATCCGTTGGATTTTTCTCATACAGAAACATCAAAAACAATTGTTCTTATCCTCTATTCTTATTCATTTTACCATAATCAACACAACATAATATTTATGGAAACCCAATCTGATCTGCCTTTTGTAAATGTGCAGGAAACAATAGGAACCAAACCTGCCAGGGAGCACACAGTAAAAATGCTGGAACTCATGGCGGGTTACATCATGCAAAACACCTCTTACCAGTTTATTGATCAGAAAACAGGCAAGAGTTATGACGATTCGCTTTACATCCTGCTGTCGCCGGAGGTAAAGATGAAAAGTCTTTTCAATGACTGGAAATACTGGAATGGTGTAATTCATATGGCTTTTTGCGAACTTGAAGAGGTGCTTGATGACAAAAAATACAGAACCTATGTGCAGGAGAATTACCGGTTTTTCTTCAATAATCTGGATTTTCTCGAAAGACAATTTAAGGAAGGAGAGGGTTCACCCTCGGGGCATCAGTTTTTCAGACTCGATCGCCTCGACGACTTTGGCGCCATGGCTGCCGGAATGATGGATATCATAAAAGATGACCCGAAAAAAGAGTATGAAGCATACCTGGATAAAGTAATGAATTATATCATGCAAAAGCAGGATAGACTGAAAGATGGTACTTTCTGCCGCAATCGCTTTGGATATACATCATTGTGGGGAGATGATCTTTACATGAGCGTACCCTTTCTGATCAGAGCATGGAGATACACCGGAGAAGAAAAGTACCTTCAGGATGCCATTGATCAGGTGTTTAACTTTAAAAAATATTTATTCAGAGAAGACACGGGTTTGTATTATCATTACCGCATCGTGCAGGAAAATGTACCTGGAGTGGCCCATTGGGGCAGAGCCAACGGATGGATGGTAATGGCACAATGCCAACTGCTGGATGCTCTGCCTGAAAACCACCCGATGAGAAATAAACTCATCAGCACCCTTCTGGAGCATCTTACCGGACTGGCAAGATACCAGGCAGCCAATGGCATGTGGCGACAACTCACAGACAAGACAGATTCCTGGCACGAAGCCTCTTCCACCGCCATGTTTACCTATGGCTTTGCCAAAGCGATAAACAAAGGATGGATCAGCGATATTTACACATCTGTTGCCATTGCCGGATGGCAGGGATTAACAAAAGAATGTATAAAAGCCAATGGATACCTCGATAAAGTATCTACCGGATTTAACTTCAAACAAGATTTGCCATACTATTACAATATACCCATTGAACCCGGTGGCGACCATGGTATAGGTGCCGCCATTTATGCAGGCATTGAAATTCTAAAACTAAAAGATGTGCACCGCGATTGTGTTTGGTGCTAATGTAAACATACGATAAATATATCTGGTGTAAATTTTCGCTTTTTAAGACGATTCAAAAAAATAAACCGGGTCATAACAATATTATTTTCAACCCTGAGCATGATCATTTGGTAACCAAAACGATAATGCAGATAGAAATCCAATGCAACTAAAAATCCTGAAAAGGCAGAGCATCGGCATTAATTGGTTTTGACTGTTAGGACAATCACCTCAATATTAATGTATTGAAATATAAAACATAAAATCATGAAAAATATTTTATTCGTTTTATTTACTCTCTTTCTTTGGGGATGCAGCAATCCCAATCCAAAGCAAGAAGAAAATCCGGATAAACCAGAAAACACTATATACCTTCTGGAAAACAGTGAAATACTTCTGGAGTTAACACAAAAAGGAGGCATGTACACACGGTTTGAGCTCAAAAACAACCCTCTGAACCCTTTTGGTTGGAAACTGAAACCCGGACAAATGCCTGAGAACAACCGACCTTATGTGTTCAAAGGGCATTTTTTATGCACCGGACGCTGGGGCGCACCCTCGCCGGGTGAGATAAAAGCTGGCATACCTCACAACGGAGAGGTAAATACCGAAAAATGGGAGCTCACGCATGATACTTTTACAGAAAAAGGCAAACATTTGCTAAAACTGTATTGCGAAGCACCCATTGAAAAACTGCATACACAAAGAGAGATACTGTTTCCTGAAAGAAGCAATATTTTTGTTGTAAGGGAAACATTTATCAACGACCTGCCCATTGCCCGGTTATCGAATTTTGTTCAGCATGCCACCATTGCCCCGCCATTCCTCACAGAAAACACCCGCATCAGCACCAATGCCGGAAAAGGATTTGATCAACGCACAGAACCAGGAAACCTGAACAGTAATTTTTTCAACTGGCCCACTGCCTCGCTGTCGACAGGTGAAGACATTGATCTTAGAAATACAAACACCGAAAATGGTTTTGTTACCACACATCTGTTCAACAAAAAAGATGAGATAAGCTGGGTAACCGCTTTTGCACCAGAAAAGAATATTTTATTGGGATTTGTATTTAAAACCATCGAATATCCGTGGTTCAACTACTGGCACCATTATCCGGATGGAAAACCCTTTGTAAAGGGACTGGAATTTGGCACAACAGGATTGGGTGCTGATTATTCTGTATTATTATCAGAAGAAACTCACTTTCAGGGAAAACCATCTTATATCTTTATGGAGGCAGGAGAAAGATTGCAAAAGACCTGGATGGGTTTTCAGTATCAACTGGAAGAAAATATGGGAGATGTTAAGAAAATCGTATTGGAAGATCATTATATGACCATATGCTTTCAAGACGGAAAGTGTCTGGATCTCCCCATAGATGAAGAGATTTTTCAATTTTTTATGGAATAACCTTACTCGTGGGACGAACTGGAAGTCGTCCGACGAGAAACCATTCCGGGAGCAGGTCGTCCCACGACTTTGAGTCGTCGGACGTCTAAAAAATAGAAATAGAAGTTGTTATGTGTATAAAAATTTGAATAAACGGAAAGATATCACTTCGTAATACAACAAGATCCTAAGTTCAAGACAATCAGACTTGAAAGCAATTATCATGTGCGAATTCACCAATAAAATCTGTAATTTTCCACCAAAACAACAAAAAAAGAAGATAGATTAAACAAAAAAACCAAAATAAAGGAAAATTAAAATGTGTGAAAAAGAAAAAAACAATATTTTTGTGAAAGAAAATATCAGTTTATAACCTCAGATTCTTCGTTTCGATCCACCAAAAATGCCCTTTTGATTCGCAAAAACTGATCGTACCCAGGGAAAACACTGATAAGTAAGAATAAAAACTCAGGAATACATGCAAAAATTTACTATACTCATCGCATGGATCATCATGGCGGGTATGATGCCGGCAGTGGCTCAGGAGTTTGATGTACGGGAATTTGCCGCCGAGCCCACAGACCTGGCAGCCCGGCGCTATGAAAAGCGGACTGTCAACAATGATGTTTGTGCACTTGTAAAAGTGGTGACCAATATTGAAGAAATGAAATTCGACTCCAATATAGGGATTGTGGAAGTAGAAAAAAAAGAAGAAGGTTATTGGGTATACATTGCTCCGCGCGAGCGTCGCATACGCCTGATGGCTCCCGGATATCTGCCTCTGGATGTGCCTATGCCCGAACCGGCAAAGTCATTTGTGGTTTATAACATGGTGGTAGCATCTATTGGTGTGAATGCTTCTGATATGATACCGGTAAACTTCATCGTAGATGGTCACCCCGATGCCTTGCTGGAAATAGATGGAGAAAGCTCTGCGCTAAACGAATCAGTAAGACTTGCCAAAGGCATGCATAAAATACGGATAACAAAAGCAGGATACAAAACCATTGAAGAAGAAATAGAGGTGAGCGAATCGAGTACATTGTTCAGATATGAACTCGAGGGTATGATAGAGGAGGTGATTACCATCAGAACATCACCCGAAGGAGCCCAGGTTTACATCAACAACGTATTGAAAAGCGGCACAACCCCCATACAGGAGTTTCTCTTCCCTGGTAATTACTCGCTCAGGATTACCCTTTCCGAATACAAAGATGTAGAAAGCGAGATAACGGTTTTGGAAAACCAAACCAACGAGTTTTCCTTCAACCTCGACAAGTATGCCGGAACGCTTGTACTAAACGTAACCCCCGCCAACGCTAAAATTACCATCAACCAGAGAGATTATACCGGGCAACAGAAAGTCACCCTGGCACCCGGCATTTACCGCATTATTGCAGAAAGTGACGGATATTACACCAAAGAAGAAAGGATAACCATTGAAGAAAGCCAGGAAACCAACCTTATGCTAAACCTGGAAGAGAAAACAGGTAGTCTCAGATTTGTTACCAACAAAGTAGATGCAAATTTTACACTCGTAAACAACAAAGGAGAAACGATAAGTCAATGGAAAGGACTCAATCAGATCAGGGAAATCGCTGTAGGACGCTACACCTATACGGGCACACTCGATGGATATGCCAACCTTAGAGGCAACCTGACCATCAATGAAAATCAGGAAACGCGCGTTGATGCTGATTTTGGTGATGAGCAACTGCTCGCCTACCAGATGGAGCAGGAAAGAATAGCCGCTGAAAAAAGAGCACAGGAGCAGAAAAGAAAAGAAGAAGAGCAAGCAAAATTACGCAGTCAAATCGAAGCAGAACAAGCATTAAAACAAGAAAAAGAACAAAGAAGAAAACAATGGAAAACACCCAACAGTTATGCCGGTTATGCCTTTACCTATTCTGCACTGGATTTAAACACAACCGCCTTTGATCAGAATTTCTCTACCAGCCTGGCCGGTTCGTTCTCTACATTTCTTACAGGACGGTTTTGGGGCATGAACATGAATATAGGGTTGGGTGGACTTACTTTTGAGCAGCAATTACAGGATTTTTTTGATGTAAATTCCATTACCATGATGACATGGGGCATCTCTACCGGACCTAAAGTAGGCATCGGACCGTTAGATCTGTTTGCTTTTGCCGGATATGAAGTCAATGTATTGTATTCAGAGCTTTTTGAAAATGACGAATTATCGGTCAGCGACCTCATGGCAGAATTCGGAGCCGTTTTTATGCCCCGAAAGTGGAGCGTAGGAATAAAATACAGTTATGCCTTGCCTCTGGGCGTTTTGGATGGATACCCTGTTTTTACCCGGCAGGAAATAGGGTTGGTATTTAAATAACAAACAATGCTTACGGGAAATACTTTTTCAGTAACCCATCATTTTTAAACGGATAATGAAATGAACCGAGCCATGACAATACTATTGACGCAAACGCGGATGATTAGATTTCATAGCATGGACAAAAATACTAAACCGGAATTTTGGCGAGCTCCATCTGACCGACTTAATCAAATTATAATCAGATGAATAAAAAAATACTTCTTTACTTACCCATCATACTGCTTTCACTGGGAATGATGACCTCGTGCAACGACGAAGATGAAATGGCGGCCCTGTTGCTGTACGACGATCAGGGAACACAATCTGCCACCATATCTTTCAACATGCAGTATGTAGGGTCCACCCCTTTCAACGATCTGATAACACAGGGAATTGATGTTTCGGTTACCAACCAAAACAATGAATCCATCAGTGATGTTTCAATTTATCTTACCGGTGTTACCCCTTCCGGTTATGTAGCCGATTACTCAAAGGAGGGGAAATTTATCAGTATTATCGAGGCAGGATCAACCACATCGCCCGATGAATACTGGTGCTACAACTGTGGAGAAACCGACGAAATATATGTGGGTCATTTCTGGGTAAACACCTACTCGTGGGCAGGATCAGGTAATAGCTTTGAAGCCGAGTTCGATGTCAGCTTTTATCACAATGGCAACTACTACAGCGTTCAGGAGAGCAAAACATTTTATGCGAAAAAATAAAAGGCAGTGCATCTCTGAACCCTTGCTCACTGATTCCTCAGGCACCCCTCACGCAAGCAATCCACAATGTGGATTCAATCACGCCGGGTCGTCAACGGTTCATGGCAAAGATTTCCCTTTTTGTATGTGATCTTTGATATGCTTTACATCTTTTTTGATCTCAAGCATGGTACGCGAAAGACTTTGATGGGTAAACCCCTCCCCCGGTATGTCTTCAGATATGAAATTTTTGAACCGCCATATCTCTCTCGCATCAGAAAGGTTGAGATCATAAGGTTCGTAAGCAGTATTGAGAGAATACAGACGCAACACACCTTTTTCAGCTATCTGATTCTGCACTATTTTAAATACAATGCCATCATTGACCGTTAGAATAATATAAGGTTTGGAGCTTACGATCTGGTTCCAGTCCTGCACAAACTCACCGGTTATCCATGCACCTTCGGGTACAGGCAACATCGAGTCGCCATGCACCTGAAAACTACGATACTTTTTGTTTGCAGAAAGAAAAGGCAACTGAAACCGGGGCAATTCCCTGATATATTCAGGATCGGCAAAACCTGTTGTATAACCTGCTTTCGCTTTTTCATTCACCATCTCTATATTTTCGCGGTTCTGATTGTCTACTGTGGTGGCCAATACCCTTATGTTGCTTCCCCTTACAAACACATCGCTGCCCCTTTCCAGTTGAGAAAGCTGATAATCGGAAAGCGTGCCCAGGTCAACCCGCAGCAAAGTATCGGCCGACACGCCAAAATAGTCTGACAAAACCAGAAGGTTCTCAACGCTGGGCAATACCCCGCTATTCTCATAACCACTAAGCGTAGGACGTTTTATGCCCGTAGTAAAGGATACATCCTCCTGGGTACGCTTGCGTCGCTTACGCAAGAGTTTTATGTTGCTGGCAAAATAAATCATCTCAAAAACATATCAATTAACTAATATCAGCAAGAAAACGCGTGTTTCTTACAGGCAGTAACTAAAAAAACAACCATCTGCCACCCGCCCCGGTAAAACCGGCATCACACAAAGAATACAGTTGCATGCAAGACAAAACAGATACTTTTTTTAACGAAATTCAAGAACAAAGATAATCAATTTTGATTATCTTTCAATCACTATTTTTGATTTTAAAACGATCAAATAAAAACGATGCGGGCATAAAACAAAGAATTCGTCCTGCATAAAAACGACAAAACCTGCAAATACAAACAGCGCATATGTTATGATAGAAGTACAAAACAGAGATATAGTGCATTTAGACATGGATACTTTTTTTGTGTCGGTAGAAAGACTGCTCAACAGCAAACTACAGGGGAAACCCGTGATCATAGGCGGCACTGCTGGCAGAGGGGTAGTGGCCAGTTGCAGTTATGAGAGCAGGCATTTTGGTGTGCGCTCTGCCATGCCCATGAAAATGGCATTACAACTATGCCCCGATGCTGTGGTGATACGTGGTGATATGGAAACCTATAGTAAATACTCTTCTACGGTAACCCAGATTATTGCCGAAAAGGCACCGGCATACGAAAAGGCATCCATCGATGAACATTATATCGACATTAGCGGGATGGACAGATTTTTCGGGTGCTACAAATGGAGTCATCAGCTGCGCGACACCATCATCAGGGAAACAGGGTTGCCTGTGTCTTTTGGTCTGTCTGCCAATAAAACTGTAGCCAAAGTAGCTACAGGAGAAGCAAAGCCCAACGGAGAACTTTTTGTACAGCACAACCAGGTGATGCCCTTTCTTGCCCCCCTTTCGATCAGAAAAATACCTATGATCGGCGAGAAAACCTATATCAACCTGCGCAATCTGGGTATTGATAAAGTACGTGTACTTCAGCAAATGCCCATAGAAATGATGGAAAAACTGATGGGCAAAAACGGAATTATTATCTGGAAAAGAGCCAGGGGAATAGACGAAACACCGGTTTACACCCAATGGGAACAAAAATCGATGAGCTCGGAACACACTTTTGAGCAGGACACCATCGATATCAGGCAAATTGAAAAACTCATCACCAAAATGGTAGAAGCGCTATGCTACGACCTGCGATCGTCCAATAAACTTACTGCATGTATCACAATAAAAATACGCTATTCTAATTTTGACACCCACAGCTTGCAAAAAAAAATACCTTATACCGCCTTTGACCATGTGTTGATCCATATTGCCCGCGAACTTTTCCATAAACTCTATACACGACGTATGCTCATCAGATTGGTAGGTGTAAGGTTCAGTTATTTGGTAAACGGTGCACAACAACTCAACATGTTTGAAGATACCGCAGAACTGGCCAACCTTTACCAAACCATCGACCATATCAAAAGAAGATTCGGACGATACGCCATACAAAGAGCAACATAAAGGATATGTTGATTTTCTCTTCCGATACCAATAGTTGTAAGCCTTAAACCACCTCAACCATCCTCAACCATCCGGGCAACAAAGTGTTTTTAGAACAAAAACTATTACCGGACATACTCAGGGTAAAATATCATATTCGTCTTCGTTATTTTACTTATAAAAACCCCGACGATTCCACACAGGATCCCAAAGGGCAAATACCCCAAATATCCTAAAACCGGCATTTCAAAAACCAGGTAGCGATGAACAAAAGGAATAGAGTATTCCCATTTTATCAGACTGTAATAGTTCCACATTTCCCAGAAAAACCCGCAGCACAGCGCTGCTATGGCAAGTAAAAACAGATCTTTCCACTTGCCCGTTTCTATCTGGCTGATGAGGGTTTTCCCTCCACCAATGGCAACAGCTGCGGCAATGATAAGCATTGGAGATAACCACATAAAAGGGAATAAATAACGCGGATAGATGTATGTGGCAGACAAAGTAATAAAACTTATCAACAAGATGATCCACCAAAATGTCTTGTTTGCCACCAGTTTTAAAGGACTAAAATTCTCTAACCCGGAGCTGATATGCGGAAATGTTCTTAAAAAAAACCAGGTACTGATTACAGCAGGCAGTACCGTTGAAAAAGAAAGTGTTGCATACAGGAAGTAACTAAAATCATCCAGATTGCCCAAACCAACGTAATACCAGTTATCTGTAAACTGATTCAGGTACTCAAAATACCACCAGAAAACGGCACTAAAAAGAAACAACCATAGCAGATATCTGGATGAATGCGTGATCAGACTGGCACCAGCGCGCATAAACGTAAAAGCATTGATCAAAACAACATATCCAACCCAAAGAGGCACGAAAGTAAAAATCTGGATATCGTTCGCCCATTCAAAACGGGTCCATGCAAGAACCCAACCGCCAACCAATAAAAAAACACCACTCCAACCCCAAAATGGGAATTTCTTTAACTTTATTTTTTGGACATCATGACCCGATTTGCTTTTTATGATCTTATAAATAAACGGAATTAAAACAACAATACCGAAGAGTAAAACAACAAAAAAGAAAAGGAGTGAGAATCCTCCATGACTTACAAACTCGGTTCTGGGTGGAAATTGTAAGAAAGAGAATACAGATTCTCCTTCGATAATAACACCCAATAACGGGGTAACAAACAAAAGGGATAAAATCAGGATTATTAAAAACACTTTTCTTCTCATGGGCATTGTTTTGCTGGTTTACTTTACAAAAGTAAAAATATGAATTGTTAACTCAAACAAATAAACCCGCACATATTACTGGTTTCGTTTATTTTTTTGATAAATTTGTGACATGGATAATAAAGATAAGCATGATGAACCGAGCCATGACAAAATTTTTGACACACACACGGATGATTAGATTTCGTAGCATGGACAAAAACACAAAACCGGAGTTTTGGCGAGCTCCATCTGACCGACTTAATCAAATTATAAACAGATGAATGGTATTTTCAGTCTGATTATGACTTAGAAACAGCAGTTGATATGTTTAAATCAGGTAGGATGGTTTACTGTATTTTCATGTGTCACTTATCTTTAGAAAAGGCTTTAAAAGGATTATTAATCAAGAGAACCGGAGAGTTTCCCTCCAAATCACACAGCCTGATATATTTTGTAGATAAGATGGAATTAGAATTAAATGATGTTTTCTATGAATTTCTTTTTATGTTAAATAAGATTTCCGTTCCTACACGTTATCCTGATGATTTGAGAAAACTTTTTACATCTTACACAAAGAAGAGGACAGAAACTATATTAAATCAAACCAGGGAGGTTCAGTTATGGATAAAGCAACAATAGACGAGGTAATTGATTTTTTAAAGCAATCTCTTATTCAACATGGCATACATGTAAATTCGATTGCTTTGTTTGGATCAGCATTAATAGGGAAATTTGATAAAGATAGTGATATAGACTTAATTATAATTTCGTCGGATTTCATCAACTTTGATTTGTTTGAAAGAGCAAAAATGACCATGAAACCAGAAATTGAAACCTTAAGAAAATTCAAAATCCCTATGGATATAATTAATATGTCGCCAGATGAGTATGATGCCTCGAATCTGAAATTGTTTTATCAAACCAGGATAGTAGCTTAATACTTTTAGCGCATATGATTAGACCATTCTGCAAGTAATTAGTGGTTTATTATTACCTCAAGAAGATCAATTGTAAAACATCCAGGACACTCCAAACTTAAACATGCCGTCAGGATGCGGATAATAGGGAATATCATAATGGGGTGGGAAATCGGGAATCAATCCCAGCATGTGCTGATATTTCACAAACAAGCGGGCACGTTTGATCTTAGCACTCCAGAACACGTCCACCAGATATTTCGGGCGCATTACACTGGTGTTTTGGGCATAAAACTCCCTGACTACCGGCATAAACGACATGGCTTTATAACCGGTATTAAAATGAAAATCAACACCTGCCCGGTGAATAAGTGCCCCTTCAAACCAGTTCATTTTCACATAAAAAGAATGGTAACTGATGATTCCCGGAAAACGGTCGAACCGCTCGCTGGTAGCCTGCTGAAGCACAACGTGGTTTCTCAATCCAAGAAAGCGACCCTCCAGATCGCTGTAAGCCCCCAGACTGAAAAAACTCATGGCGGTATTGTTCTGAACAGGCACTGCCTCTTCTCCCATGTACACAACATTATTAAGCAAGTAATAATTTCCTTCAAGATCAACCCATGGCGACTGCAAACGACCACGAATATTTACGATCTGCATCTTATCGAAATCGTTTTCCCATTGTATATAATTGCCCGAAAACCGGTTGAAAAAATAAGGTGCCTCCATGGAGGAAAAGCGCAATCGACCTTCCAGACTATATTTCTGCTCCGGGCGCCCAAAGTGTACATAACCCGCTGCATGCACATCTTCATCGTTATATCCCCCAACGGTAAGGTTGGCATAGCCCCCAAAGGAGATCAACCTGTTTTCATCAGACTTCAGTTCTGCTCCAGGCACAAACTGGTTATACGCATCTCTGCTATAATAAAAAAGAGGACTCCCCAATGAATCGGTCAGTTGAGCATCAGAGGGAAAATTGGGTTGTTTTGCCGAGTAAAATGATTGCTTTAAATAAAATTTAAAGTTGAAAGGGAAATTACCCCGCCCACTTTCCAGGGGAAAGTTTGACCACGATATGAGGTTCTCAACTTTGTTTACCACGGTAGAATCAAAAGTTCCCGTTTCATAAACCGGTGGATTTTGATAAAAACCATAAGGGGATGTAGTTTCTTCAAAAATAAAAGCAAAACGCTGGTAAGTAAAATTATGATTGATACGTCCGAGGTTCACAAAACGTCCCTTGCTTACGGAATCGCCTCCGGTATAGAATCCGGTTTGATAAAAATGGCGTAAATTTAAGGATATATCCCTGTATCTTGATTCTGCTGTGTACAGGAATACACTATCACGCACCGGATCTTCTTCAAAAGCATCGGGATTTCGCAATCCCCCACTTTCCTGACTTTTGGGATGGTTGAGGATAAAGCTGCCGAGAACCTGGTACCTTTTGTTTTCGCTTAAATAATCGCCGGTAAGGTAAACATTGCTATTGCGTGCACCCAGCCTGCTGTATGATCCGGGTGAATTTATCACACGGTACTGAAGACCCATGTAAAAATTTTCCTGTATTTTTTGGTTATGGAGAGCATAGAACATTTGCTCCCTTCCTGTGCCGGTTACAAGAAAAAGATCGGTAAAGACATATTCGGGACGGTAAAAACGAAGATTTTCATGCCGGAATATGTAACGACCATAATTATGATATTGCCCAAAATCCGTTTCCGCATCCAAAAGCGGATCATACACCAGGTAGCGATACGTTAACCCGATATTGCCCTTGTGCCCGTAAAACAACCCCGACCTTGCGGCAAAATCATAGTGTTGAAAATCCTTCAACGTTGTATCTATATAATTGGGTTTGAGTGAGAAGGGATTTTGCAGTTGCTCTTCTGTGTACCAGGGGATGGCAGACGCAGGTTTTTCCTCAGGCGCCCCGTCTCTGCCGGTGGAAGTATTCATGGTATCGTTTACCATTTCCGGGGGGATCATTATTGGATTATCCCCGGGAGGAGGCAATGTATCGTTTACCGGAATAGTATCTAACGGATAAATAACATTTCCTGAAGCAATCGTTTCACAGGCAATGAGTAACGGTAAAAGAATCAATACAACCCTGAATATTTTTTTTATCATGTATTTTTCGAGAGAAAAAAAGAAAATACTTGTGTTAATGCTATCAACCCGTTGCATAAAACAGAGCGGGTATATTAAATGCAACGGATAACAGATACTTTTTATTTAGTGGCAGTCTTTAATGTCTGGTTTCTTTGTTGTATTTGTACAGATAACAGTCATTTACCAAAGAAGACTGCCTGGTTTTTGAAACGGGGCAAACTTTGATTCCGAACATTACAGATCAACACTTGACTTTAAAGACACAGGAATGATCATTCGTCTTTTAACCACTCATCGAGCCATTTAAAAAACTCGCGTTGCCACAAAATACCATTTTGCGCTGAAAGCACCCAGTGATTTTCTTCCGGAAAAACGAGAAACCTGCTGGGTACATTTTGCATCTGCGCCGCATTAAATGCCTGCATACCCTCTGATACAGGAACCCTGAAATCTTTTGCCCCATGAATAACCATGATGGGAGTATCCCAGTTTTGAACAAACAAATGGGGTGAGAAGTCGTAGCTTGGAGGTTGCGGATACTCCCAGTAAGCGCCGCCCAGGTCTTGATTGGCAAAAAACATCTCCTCGGTGGTTCCGTACCAACTTTCAAAGTTAAACATGCCACAATGAGCGATGAAAGATTTAAATAATCCATCGTGGTTACCCGCAAGCCAAAACACTGAAAACCCTCCATAGCTGGCGCCTACAGCACCCAAACGATCTTCATCGATAAAGGGTTCCTTGCTAAGGGTGCGGGCAGCGGTGAGCAGATCCTGCATGTTTTGCCCGCCATAGTCCTGGCTGATCTGGTCGTTCCATTCCTGCCCAAATGTAGGCAACCCCCTTCGGTTGGGAGCAATCACCACATAATCATGGGCTGCCATCATCTGAAAGTTCCAGCGATAGGAGAAAAACTGACTGACAGCGCTTTGGGGACCTCCACCACAGTACAGTAATGCAGGATATTTTTTATTTTCATCGAAATGAGGCGGATAAATCACCCATACCAGCATGTCTTTTCCATCGGTTGTTTTTATCCACCTTTCTTCTACGTTTGCCAACTCTATGCTTTCCAGTATTTCTTTGTTTACCGCGGTAATCTGTGTTTCACTTCCATTGGAAGGATCAATTCGAAACAATTCAACCGGAGAGCGCATACTCATTTTTGCTCCCAGCAAATGATCGCCTGCCACCATTACGGAGTTATAGTTATGCTGCCCTTGTGTGATCTGAGTTATTTCGCTGTTTCCAATATCAAGACTATACATCTGATAAGTAGCGTGATGACCACTGACAAAATACAGTTTTTTACTGTTGGACGACCATTGAAAACCGGAAGAACTCTGATCAAATCCTTCAGAAAAATCTGAATACGTGCCTGTCTGCATATCCATGATCATAATGCGGTTTTTGTCTGCTTCAAAACCGGGTGTTTTCATGCTTTCCCATGCCATGTATTTTCCATCGGGCGAAAAAACCGGGTATCTGTCATACCCTTCATTAAAATCAGTAAGATTTTGGGTATTGCCTGTTTCTATGTTATAAAGATAAATATCAGAGTTGGTACTTTCAGCATACTCTTTTCCTTTTAATTTTTTACAGGTATATGCAAGAGACTTGCCGTCGGGTGTAAAATTTATTTGTCCGATACCACCAAAGGGTTTCAGCGGGGAGTCGTAGGGTTCTCCTTCCATAATATCTTTTGCTGAACCAATTTTACCATTGTTGTAAGTAGCCAGAAAAACATGACTATATGAATAATTGTGCCACGAGTCCCAGTGCCTGTACATCAGGTCATCGTAGATCAGAGCATTGCTTTTGGGCAGATCGGGGTGCATATCGTGCGGACTTTTCTCTACTTTCACCTCTTTTACAAAAAATACATGCTGCATGTCCGGACTATACTTAAAACCTGAAACTCCCCCTTCAATATCAGAGATTTTGGCAGGACGTGAACCATTGGGATTCATCTCCCACAACTGTACAGATCCATCTTTGGAACTCAGGAAACCGATCTTTTTTCCGTCGGGTCGCCATAACACATTGGATGGTTTGTAATCTTCCCGATTGAGTTTTTGTGGCTCTCCGCCTGCAACAGGCATAACATACACATCGCGTGTAGATGCATTTTCTTCTGCATCGTAACTGGTCAGGGTAAAAAGAACCGATTCTCCATCAGGTGAAACCTGAGCACCCCCCAAACGATCGAGTTCCCATAATTTTTCGGCGGTTAATACAGGTTTTTGTGCAAGTGCTGATAAAGTCATAAACAAAGTAAGTGTAAATAAGCAAATCAATCTTTTCATATCGATAAGGTGTTTTGGTTGAATGATGTTTTTTTGGATTGTAAAAGTAACAGAAAAAAATCTTTTAGAAAGGCTGTAAAACAAAATAATGGACAACTGCAGGGGTTTTTATGAATACAAAAATGATCATAAAACCAAAGGTGAGCTTCAAACATAAATCATTCAATATCAGTTAATGTTTTAACAAAACAAATTTCCAGGGTAATATCCTTTTTCACAATGAGGTGCTTATTCATCCGGAATGTATGTTTTACAAACTTAGAGCATCCATATTCTTATCGATAATTGATGAGAGTATGCAAATAAAAAAATGTTTTCTTATTCAATTATTGGGTACACTCCGAAAACTTGTTTTCGGCAAATCTGTGGCCATTTTCTGTTTTTAAACCCACTGCTTATCAGCATTTAGCATCTGTGTAATCTGTGGATAATTCACTTTTTAGAATGGACTCATTATTTAAAAATTAAAATATAAAATCATGAGATCACAAGTATTACTATATATTTTGATTGCCTCCTGGATGGTTTTGCCGGGATGGGCATCAAACGGTGATATCAACCAGGATGCCTCTGTAGTTTCTTTTGAGGTGAAAAATCTGGGTGTAAAAACCGTAGAAGGAACATTTAAGGGGATGCACGGCACGGTGGATTTCATCCCTAATGATCTTAAAAACTCATATTTTAAGGTATGTATAAATGCCTCTACCATCAATACCAATAATAAAAAACGAGACGATCATCTGCGTGAAGAAGATTTTTTTTATGTGGAAGAATATCCCGAAATATGTTTTGAGTCCGGCAATATTTCTGCCACTGAAAATGGATATGAAGTGCAGGGTAAACTAACCATACGCAATATTACACGCATTGTTAGCATCCCTTTTTCTTACCAAAACAATACACTTACCGGTGATTTTTCAATAGAAAGGAAAGATTATAATGTTGGCAATGGTTTTAACAATTTCACCATTTCTAATGAAGTGGATGTTTCTATCAAGTGTGTTTTGGAATAAGAAGGTAGATTGAGGTTAAGTTTAAGGGAGAGGGAGAGGTTGAACGGAAGCTTCATTTGGTGGTCTGTTAATAATATTTTTGTAATGATTAATATTATTTTTTTTATGAGAAGGTCTACTTAACTTTTTTACTCAAAAAAACACTCATTACCAGCAAAGAACTAATAATAAACACTATAAATAGTCCACAGATGATATCCGGAAGATAGTTTAATCCATCAATGCCACATCATATTAATTTTAATCGTAGAAACATTCCTTTTATTTGATTGCAAAAGTGGGGGTAAAAATACAAAAGTCGCAATAACCCTTCTTTTTCTTTAATTTTGTTTGTACAATTCAATTTATCTGCCACAAGAAAAAATTTCAACTTTTTTTAATCGTTTTTCAAAACATTACTTTTAGAGAAAGCCCTCCTGCAAAACAGAATAAACTTTTTGATTGAAAAATTTCAACTTTTTTTATAAGAATGTATAATATCAAACTATTTTGAAAAACTACCCGGTACTCTTATTGCTTTTATTTGCCATATTTATGTCGGAAAGACTGGATGTTTATAGCAATCCGGTTCCTTTCAGCACCAATGAAACCCATCTGACCATCTGGAATGGCAGGGATTATGAACCCTTTTTTGTGAAAGGTGTAAATATGGGTGTTGCCCTGCCGGGAAAGTTCCCTGGAGAGATGGAGGTTACCAGAGATCAATACAGCAGATGGTTTGAACTTGTGAAAGAGGCAGGATTTAACACCATACGTCTTTACACACTTCACTACCCTCATTTTTATGAAGTACTGGATTCTTTTAACCTTGCCAATCCACAAAACCCACTTTATTTCTTCCAGGGGGTATGGCTAGAGGAAGAGGCAGAAGGTTATAACAATAACCTGTATCAACTTACAGATCTTTTTTTGAATGAAATAGAAGAAAACGTGGATTGCGTGCATGGAAACAGGGTAATAGAGCACCGATTTGGAAAAGCTTACGGCACATACACTGC
Source organism: uncultured Bacteroidales bacterium (assembly GCA_964589855.1). Classification (GTDB taxonomy): domain Bacteria; phylum Bacteroidota; class Bacteroidia; order Bacteroidales; family UBA7960; genus SKVR01. The sequence continues at coordinate 5,321 of CAZPVB010000014.1, read as the reverse complement.
CGATGTTTCTAAATGGCACATGGGATACATCATCGGACGGGAAATATACGGAAAGGAGGTGGTTTACACCAACACCATAAACAGTGGCAACCATTCTTTTTCGGGCAATCATTTTGCTATCGACAACACGTTGCCTTCTGAGGTTTGGGCAGTATCTGCCCTGGACCATCTGGTTAGTTATGAGTACAATTCGTATGGTATTTTTCGTCCGGTCAGTTTTTCGAGTTGGCCCACCCTCGATCCGCTCACCCATCCCGAAGAACCATTTGAATGGGAAGATGCCGAAACGATAGATCTGAGCACCATCGACCTCCTGAATGCCCCGGCGGGTATTTTTGTTTCCTATCATATCTACCCCTATTATCCGGGGTTTATTAACCTTAGTCCTGAATATCAGGATTATCAGGATGAGACAGGCATCAATACCTATCTGGGATACGTAACCGAACTGAAAAACCACTATCCGGATTTTCCGCTTATTGTTGCAGAATACGGGGTACCCTCCAGCTGGGGAGCGGCCAAATATGCCATCAGTGGCATGCATCATGGCGGGTTCAATGAACGGGAGCAGGGAGAAAACAATATACGACTGCTAAAATCCATTGAAGCCGCCAACGGAGGTGGTGGAATACAGTTTTCACTGCTCGACGAATGGTTTAAACGCACTTGGATTGATTATGTTGATTTTCTGCCCGGCAGAAGAGCTTTCTGGTACAACCCCACTTCTCCCGAGCAAAACTATGGTTTACTCAGGTTTGAAAAACAAACACCCTGGGAAACATGGCAGTCCTTCTGCAACGATTGCCCCATAGAAGAACTGCAGGTGAAGCATGACTACGGATTCTTTCATTTGGGATTACTGCTGAACGGACCCTTTTTGGATACGGACGGAATCTGGATATCGTTAGATACTTATGATGCTGAACTTGGCGAGTCCACCTTACCCAATGGTGATACAGTCTCTAACCGGGCAGAATTTGCACTGCATATCACCAATCATTCTGCTAAACTTTATGTTACAAGGGCTTACGATATTTTTGGATTTTTCCTTCCTGCTTCCTCAAATCCTCAACAACACTATCACTCTACTGTAACCGATGGTGCGCCCTGGAACCTGGTAAGATGGCAGATTAGTACTCTCACGCCCTATGATATATACCCCATTGGTGACCTCCAACTTAACTACACAATTTTTCCACCCGACTCGCACGATGCTGTAACCATTGATACTGACAGGATAGATATTCGTATCCCCTGGGCATTACTCCAGTTTGTTGACCCCAGCCAGCTGCAGGTTCTGCATGATTTTAAATCTACACCGGAAATAGAACATATGACCACCGATGGCATTGCCGCATCAGTCTTTTACAAGAACCAGCAGTTTACACCCGATGAAAGATATACCTGGGAACCCTGGAACAGCGTTGAAGATATGGAGGAAGTAAAAAAGGATTCTTATTATGTGATGAAAAACCGGATGCACGAATTCAACAACCGTGCGATTGCCATGAATGACACTTTTCTGCTGGAACCATATGCCAATCATGAGTCTTTTTCCATTGACACAGAAGGATTGCTGAGCAACGACTTTGACCTGGATGGGAATTTTATGCAAACGCTCCTTTTGAACACACCTTCACACGGAAACATTCAGTTGATGGACAACGGAAAATTTGTTTACACAACGTATCCACAGGAAAATAATATAATTACAGATACTTTTAGCTATGTTATTTTTGATGGATATAGTCTTTCCGAACCTGCGCAGGTAACCCTATATTTCGCAACGGATGTTGGAATAGCATCAGAAGAAATATTAGATAAAAAAAAGGAAGACCTTATTACGATTTTTCCCAACCCGTCAAAATCTTATATCTTTGTGGAAAATAAAGAAAAACCTATCGACCAGATAATGGTTTTTGACTTTACCGGACGCCTGATTAGTACTGAAGATACGCATAGCAACAGGATAAAGATAAACGTTGAGCATCTTTCACCCGGTATATATCATCTCAAAATCCAGTCAGGTGAAACAGAACAGGTAAAAGCAATGCAGGTTTTATAAAATAACAATTCATTCACAGGTATGATTTTTTCTATCAGGTAAATATGGTATGTAAACAAAGTAAAGCGTCTGACATGGCATGTTCGGTTTCACAGATTGCAACATACTAAAAAACAAGGGTTTTACCATTATAAATAACTGTTTTCAAAACAAGCAAAACATAGAAGCCGGACATTAGAGACAAACAATTAAGTTGCATTTTAAGCATTTTTTTATGATCCAAAGAAAAATAAGCAGCCATTTCATGCAAAACCCCGACTACAACAGCCAAATAACAGAATCGGTACAAAGTTTTCTGGAAAAATATCCGGAAGCAAAGCTGGAAGACATTTATAAAGGATTTTTTCAGGATGAACATGGTCCCGGGCATTTGCTGAGGGGAGTAGATGCTCCCAGGCGTTTTTTTCTCGGTGAACTTTCGGAAATGAAAAGTCAGGGAAGACATGGTACGGAGCCTTGCGGCACAGGACATAATTTTTTCCGGGTAAGTCTGGATGTAATCATTGATGGATTTGTGACAACAAATACTTTCTTTCAGGCATTTATAGAAAGTGCCTCTGCTTTTAAATTACCGGAGACTGAGACATGGAAAAACAAGTGGAAACATATAGAACGCAACATCCAGCCGTTAAAACATCTTATCAACGATTATGAAAAAAGTCTGGATCTTTTGGGCAAAAGGTTAAGTCAGGGTAAAGTGGTGATGCACCATAGCAAAAAGTTTACAGATCTCTATGATCCTCATTACAGAATCATTCATAAAAACATCATAGAAAAATACTTCAAAGGAAAACTGCCTGATATGCCTACTTATAAAGAAGCATAACTTTACATTCCATTTTCAAAATATAAAAAGAAACAAGGTTCTTCTGCCACAGATCAGAAGAACCTTGTTTTTTTTTGAAAGAGCAGGTAAAACCATAAACAATACCCGCATATAGCAAATACTTATTTTTCAAACCTCAACCATCTTCCGTTGTATCTTTCCAGATGTATAGGGGCACCAATCTGCAATTCTTCTCCGGTTAACGGATCCGATACTTTGGTGTACTGATAGTTGGTTTGCAGGTTCACAGTTTTTGCTTCATCATCGTTCATGAAAAAGTAGTGATCGGCATCGGGGGCAGCTAACCGGTATACGATAGCATCATCGCAAGTATAATGTATTGGCAGATCACCCATCAGGTGTTTCACAGCCCAGTTTTCCATAAACTCATTGCCGGGTCTTTTCATGGAGAAAGACACATCGGCACCCAGTATCAAAGCAGTTCCCTTGCCATACCGGTTTAGTGTTGCAGCGGGTTTACCCGAGCGGAAGGTTTCGATCACTTCAGCGCTATGGGGAGTTATATCAGTAAGAAAACCTGTAAGCTGATGATCTTCTATTGTTTCGGGGACATTATTAGAATATTGAAAATCGGCAATGGAGGCACCAAATATTTCCTCGAAAGGAGTACCTTTTCCAGTTTCCAGCACCCGTCCGGTTTCATCCCACCATCCACCGGGGGCGTCAAGTACCAGTCTCCCACCATTTCTGACGTAATCGTCGAGGATGGGAAAAAGATCGGCATTGATAGCCGCCTGTGCAGGCATGTAAATGACTTTATATCTTCCTGCAAGTCCCTTACGCAAATCATCTGGAGTAACATGTTCCCATGGGATATTGGCATTGATCAGCGCTCTGCTGATGCCGATTCGTGCCTGTATGGGGTAATGTTTGAAGTGGGTGCGTCCCGGTCCGGACACTGCCGCCCAGATCGCTTCATTGTCCCAGTTTACCAAAACCCCTACGGTAGGTTCTTTGCGTGCCGCCCATAATTCATCGCGGTACTGATTGGCAGCCTGCGCTATTTTTCCAGCTTTTATGGCACGGGGGCCGGGTTCATTCTGACGATTGAGTAAAGCATATTCGCCCGATTCCCATCCTGCACGGCGATAGTTCCAGGCCCATAATCCAACGCCACGTAATCCGCCTGCTATATAAGATAAGAGCAATTGTGTGATGGTACCTTCGTCGACTGTATATCCCGGGGTTCCCTCCTGCCCTTTCCTGTCCCATCCTTTTCCGCCGCTAAACTGTTGCGGTCCGCCTGTGCTTTCCCAAGTAGAAGCCCATCCACCTTTAAACCAGTCGGTAGTAATGGAAGACTGCATATAGATGTTTCGGGTTACCTCATATTCCGTTTCTTCAAAATGCCAGGCCAAATGAATAGAGGGGTAAAAAGACCCTCTGTCTGTCATTTCCTCAGCGATTCCTTCCATATCGGTAGCACGGGATGCAAAAGGCAAAAAGAGTCCCATTTCACCCCCCGCCCTTACAGGTTGCTCCGGATGATGTCCTTTGACAAATTTGCGGATATCTTCATTTCGCATATCTGCTTTAAAGCGCAAAACATCTTTTACTTTTCCATACTCCCGTCCTACTTTTGGCACTATCACCTCATTTCCGGGAACTGCAGTAACATGATCATCATTTTCAAAATCTTCCCACGACTGATAAGGTTCGGAGGTAATACCAACTTCATACTGATTCCAAGCTCTTGCCAATTCTTCGATAGTGTTGTACTTATTTCTCACCCATTCTTTAAAAAGGGGAATATCGTCGGGACGAAGATATTGATCCGGGTAATGTTTATATCTGACCTGATCCGGTTCAATGGGTTGGCGCCAGTCTTCCAGATGTCTTTCAAAGACTTTGTATTGGTATTCCAGCATTTTAGGATGTTCACGAATCTCTTCCATGGATAATTTCCTGGAAATGCCCAGTTCTTTAAGCAATTCGTCTGTGATGGGTTCCCATCCACCTTCACCATACCAAAAAGGAATGATACCCTCTTCAAGGGCAATTTTCAGTGTTTTTTCCCTGGGCCATTCCGGTGTATTCATGGTTTGTTTCAGGTTGGTAAAACCCAATTCTTTCATCATACGGAAATGATGACGCATGTCTTCCTCAGTGCATCCATCCCAGGGTAGAAATACAACTCCATAAGGCATAGGAGCGATATCACGGAATTTCTGCTGCATAGGAGAATAATGCATTTGGTCATACAACTCGGTTAAAAATTCGTCATTTTCCTGATTCATTGCATTCCAGGCAATAAAGATCAGGGGAATTAGAATTAAATTTTTCATGTCCTGTTTTTATTTGAGGTTAAAGTTTAGGGATAAGAATCGTGTTTACTGTTCACTATTTACTATTTTCTTTCATCTGTTTATAATTTGTTTCTCTTTGATATTGAGTGGTTTGCGTTTTTGC
>CAZPVB010000013.1:0-41198 GCA_964589855.1 uncultured Bacteroidales bacterium | reverse complement strand
CCTGTTTTTCAGTCATCGCAAGCCTTGCACTTGTTGCTTTCTTATCAAGCACATGTAAAAATAATGAGTTTTCTTGCTGATACTAATTTATAATCATGAATCATTAAAAAGGATAAATTTACAATGAATATCCCTCTCTGTATTCCCTGTTGAGATGCCTGGCGGCTTCACTATCGTTAACAAAAACCTCATTCACAGGATCCCAGTTGAGTGGGCGTTTGAGTTCGGTAGCGATATTGGCCAAAATTCCCAGAGAACCTGAACGATGACCGGCATTGACCGGAGCAATAGGGTCTTTGCGCGATCGGAGGCATTCAATGAAGTTGACCAGGTGAGGCGTACCGGTTTCATAAGGTACATTGGCATCTTTTTCTTCAGGCTCAGGTGGCATGAAAGAATCATCGGATGCTGCATAATGTTTTCTCGAAACTTCAACCCATTTGTCTCCACTCCAGAATTTTACGCCAAAATCCTCGTCTTCAGTAAAAGGGGCATTTAATAATTTCAATCCATTTTCATATTCAAAAAATATGTATTCATTATCTTCTGCTCCTGCAGGCACAATTCTTACCGGTCCGCCATTGTCTTTATCGAGTGCCCATTGGGCTATGTCAAAATTATGTGCACCCCAGTCACATATAAACCCTCCTCCTACTTCTTTATAGTAGCGCCACTGGGCCCAAAACGTTTCGTTTTCAACCGGATTAAGTGATATGGGGGGATTCAACTGCGAATTGTAATGTACATAGGGATTGGGCCCCAACCATGCATCCCAGTCAAGATCTGCAGGTACAGGTTCCTCAGGCAAATCGTAAGGATTGGGTGTAGGACCTACCCAGGCATTGATTTGTGTTAGTTCGCCCAACTTACCATCACGAACAAGGTTTACAGCGTGCTGGAAATTTTCATCTGAACGCTGCTGACTTCCTACCGCCAATACCAAATTGTTGTCCCTTACTGCTTTCACGATTTTCTGACCCTCGGCAATGGTAAAAGTTACGGGTTTTTCAAGGTAAATATCTTTTCCTGCCTTTACTGCATCGAGCACCTGGAAGGCATGCCAGTGATCAGGAGTGGCAATAACAACCGCATCAATATCTTTTCTCTCAAGCAAATCCTGATAATTTTCATAGGTAGTTACTTCAACCTTTTCTTCTTTCTCCTCCTGAAATCTTTTTACATTTATTTCAAAACGTTGGCGTTTGATGCCATAAACATCGGCACCCGCAACTATTTTAACCCCGGGTATTTGGTTAAAACCATTATTAAGAAATTTACTTTGCTGACCCAAACCGATAAAACCCAGCCGTATGGTATCATTTGCACCGGTTTGGCATGCCTTTAACCAGGGTAGTACAGATAAACCTGCCAAACCAACTGCACTCGTCTGAATAAATTTTCTTCTGCTTAGATTTTTCATTTTTTACTTTTTTGTTGAAAGATTTGAACCTGATTTTTATTTAGTGTCAGCAAGAAAACACTTATTTTTTGTGTCTTTGATAAGAAATCGTCAAAGACAAGGCTTTCGAAGTTTTTGAATCTAAGGAGTTTACTTTTCGTAAATGACTGATTCAAAAACGAGAATAACGCAGTATTTGGCGTTTTCTTGCAAAGACTAAACAGCTGATAAACTGCATGCGGATAATACCATGCTTAACTTTTCTGGTAAAATTTCAGATTAAAAACTCTACTTCCTTGAATGAAAACAGATTTGTTTTTCCATCGTTGGTTTTGATCTTCAAACGTCCCAGTTCGTCAATACCTGTAATGCTGCCATCAAAAGTTCCCAATTCATTTGTTCTGAATCTGGATTTTAAATTATATCTGTAAAGGTTTTTCAGGTATTTTATTTTCAAACCGGTTATGTTTGAGTTTTGTAAGAAGGCATACCATTTGAAAATCTGTTGGTATAAAATATTTAGTGCCACTTCAGGATTGGTTTCCCGGTTTGTAAGCATTAGAAGAGAAACCGGATTAGGCAAATGGGCACTGAATTCCAACTGGTTGATGTTGATGCCAATGCCCGCTATGGTAGTATGAATTTTATCACCCATGATTATATTTTCTGCCAGGATACCCGCAATTTTATTGTTACCTGCATAAATATCATTGGGCCATTTTATGGAAATAACTTTTTCTCCATCATAAAAATGATTGACAAAACTCAGAACTGCCAATGAAAGTACCTGTGTGATTACAAATTGCCTTTGGGGTTTGATAAAGGAAGGTTTAAGAATAAAAGAGGCGGTGAGGTTCTTCCCTGGTTGGCTTTCCCACTTATTGGTTCCATATCCTCTTCCTTGTTTTTGATCAGAGGTAAGAATCACAGAACCTTCAGAAAGCGTTTCAGATTGCATGAGTTCTTTTGCTTTTTTGTTGGTTGAGTGAAGTGATGGGTAATAAAAGATTTTTTTTTCCGGGAAGTTGATATTCATCTAGCGTTTATATGCACAAATTGATTACTAAAAATGAGTTTTAAAAGATAAAAATCAGGAATAAAGTCAAAGATAAAATAAATCTTACTAAAATCAGTTGATAAAATAAGCTCTGGTTATATGATAAATTATGAGAATACAAAATTTTAAAATTTTGTAGAATCGTATAAATGTATCATTTTTTTTGTATTTTAGCACCCTGAAAAATGGACTACGCACATATAAATCCTGAATTCCTTGAAAAAGGGAGAGATGGCCGAGTGGTCGAAGGCGCACGCCTGGAAAGTGTGTATACCCCACAAGGGTATCGAGGGTTCGAATCCCTCTCTCTCCGCCATTTGGTTCACCAACATTTGGTATAATTTTGCGAATCATCTATTTAATCATTAATATTTAATTCAATTACAGTCAAATCAAAATCAACTGAATTCATTATGAAAAAATTATTTGTTTATTTGACCATAGCAGGTTTGCTAACTTTCGGGCTGAGTGCTACATTGCAAGCACAAGATGAGCAGGTGCCTGAAATTGAGAACACAGAAGAAGATACCGTAATGGTTGAGGAGGAAGATCCTATGACGCCCGCAGAGGCAGCTGCCGCCCCTGATGATGAGGAAGCCGAGGATCAAACATTCCATTACATTCTGAAAGAGCAGTTTATTGAGGGTGGTGCCGGATTTATGAGTATCATTCTTGTTTGTTTGATTATTGGTTTGGGTTTATGCATCGAAAGAATCATTTATCTGAACTTATCGTCTACAAACACCAATAAACTGCTAAAAAAAGTAGAAGGTGCGCTTAACGAAGGCGGTGTTGATCAGGCAAAAGAATTGTGCCGAAGCACACGCGGTCCTGTTGCCAGTATCTATTATGAAGCACTTGATCGATTCGATGAAGGTATGGAAGTAGTCGAAAAATCAGTCGTTTCTTACGGCAGTGTCCTCATGGGGCGTTTGGAAATGAATCTAACCTGGATCTCACTCTTTATCGCAATTGCCCCGATGCTTGGTTTTATGGGTACAGTTATCGGTATGATCGGTGCTTTCGATGCGATCGCTTCCGCCGGAGATATCTCACCCACCATTGTTGCCGATGGTATCAAGGTAGCACTTTTGACAACCGTATTTGGTTTGATCGTTGCGGTAATCCTTCAGGTATTCTTCAACTATATCGTTGCTAAAATTGACGGTATCGTAAACAACATGGAAGAAGCAACCATTTCTTTCATGGATATTTTAATCAAATACAACAAATAATTTTAAAACCGATTCTTTTATGAACGAACAGTTAATAGATATAGCCATTTATGTGACCTATGTCCTTTTTGGATTGGCCGCACTTGCTGCACTGGTTTTTCCCATTGTTTATTTGATTACAGATTTGAAAAAGGCTAAAAATGCCCTGATTGGTATCGTAGTGTTGGCAATTGTACTCTTTGTGGGATACAGCATGGCTACCAACGAACTATATGAAGGTTTTGCCGTAGGACCCAATGCTTCTCAATGGATTGGTGGCGGTATCAATGCTACCATCATTTTGGTAGGATTGGCATTCCTTGCTGCGGTTTACACTGAAGTAGCAAAAATTTTCAAATAAAATCTTATTAAATATATTAATTTAGTCAGGAGAAAGCTTTATGGCAAGACAAACACCCGAAATCAATGCCGGTTCGATGGCAGATATTGCCTTCCTGCTTCTGATCTTCTTTCTGGTAACTACTACCATGGATGTTGATACAGGATTAAGAAGGCTGTTGCCGCCACCCATTGATCCCAACCAACCCGAACCACCTCCCGTAAGAGAGCGTAATGTGTTTGTTGTTTTGGTAGACCAAAACGACCGTTTACTCGTGGAAGGCGAAATTGGGAACATACAAACATTACGCGAAAGAGCAAAAGAGTTTCTTTTGAACCCAACCAATGATCCTAATTTGCCAGTGAGAGAAATGAGAACCATCGATAACCTTGGTGAAGTTGAGGTTTCAAAGGGTATCATCTCATTGCAAAACGACAGGGGGACTTCATACGAAATGTATATTGCGGTGCAAAATGAACTCGCTGCTGCTATCAATGAGATCAGAAATGAAGTATCTGAAGAAGAATTAGGGGTCCGCTTCGACGATCTTACCGATGAGGACCTAATCAGAGCGATCAGGGAAGCTGTACCAATGGCTATCTCTGAAGCTGAACCTAAAGATATAGGAGGTTAATCATGATCAAAGGAAGATTTAAAAAAGAATCAGGAGAAAGGTCTCAGAAAATTAATACCTCGTCGTTGCCGGATATTATTTTCATGCTCCTTTTCTTCTTCATGGTTACTACCACCATGCGCGAAACTACCCTTTTCGTTGAGAATACGTTGCCCAAAGCAACCGAAATTCAAAAACTGGAAAGAAAGTCTCTGGTGAGCTATATCTATATAGGCCCACCACTTCAGTCTGAAATATTTGGTACCGAACCTCGTATTCAACTTAACGATGCATTCGGTAGTCTGAATGAAATCACTGCTTTTGTGGAAGCGGAGAGATTAGCAAGACCCGAAGCAGAAAGACCGCTCATAATCACATCAATGAAAGTTGATAGTGAAACAAAAATGGGTATTGTAACCGATGTGAAACAGGAACTCAGAAAGGTTAATGCCTTGAATATTAATTATTCTACTGTGAGAGGTGAACCCGACGTAAGATAACAAAGGGTTATCGTAAAATAACAATATACGATTTGCCTGTCAATAAATCTTATAGATAATAAAAGGTGTTGCTTTTAAAGCAACACCTTTTATGTTTTTAGAAACCGGATATCATAAAGATGACCAGGCATTCCTGAATATATGAACCGAGCCATGACTATACTAATGACACTCACGCGGATGATTAGATTTCGTAGCAAAGTAAAAAACACAAAACAGTATTTTGGCGAGCTCCCCCGTAAGAAAAGAACGGGGCATGCATCTGACCTATTTAATCAAATTATAAATAGATGAAACATACATGATTAAGACTGAATACACACGAGGATGATCATTGGTGCTGGAAGTGAATCGCCCTGAAAAGGGCAAATCAGTTCAACCCAGTGGCAACGCCCTGGTTAATTGCAACCGATGCCCTCCGGCGCCCTGAAAGGGCAACTTACAAGCAAAAACGCAAACTACCAAATATCAAAGAGAAACAAATTATTAACAGATGAATTCAATCGATTTGCGATTTTTCAGCGATGTTCCCTGTTTCCTTAATTGCTGATAAATAATGATAGGAGGGAGGTATTGTATTGGCAAAAAGAACTTATCCTAACCTTCTTTCATACTCATTTGTACTCTTTTTCTTGGTATATCCACTTCCAGGATGGTAACCATTACCTTTTGATTGAGCGTTACAACTTCTGACGGATTGCTGATATACCTGTCTGCCATCTGACTAATGTGAACCAGTCCGTCCTGATGTGCTCCTACATCCACAAAAGCACCAAAAGCAGTAATATTGGTAACAATGCCGGGTAATTTCATACCCGGACGCAAATCGTGGATGCTGTGGATGCTTTTGTCAAATTCAAAAAACTCTATTTCTTTCCTGGGGTCTCTGCCTGGTTTGGCCAATTCCGCCAGAATATCTTTCAGGGTTGGCAAACCTGCTTTTTCAGTAATATATCGTTCTGGTTGAATCTCTTTCTGTAAGGCTTTTTGATCCATAAGTTTCTCAATGGTTACTCCCAGATCTTTTGCCATTGTATTTACAATGGGATAACTTTCCGGGTGTACTGCACTTTTATCTAAAGGATTTTTGCTTTGCTGAACCCTTATGAATCCAGCTGATTGCTCAAAAGCTTTAGCACCAAAACGTGGTACTTTCTTTAATTGCTGCCTCGATTCAAAAGGGCCGTTCTCATTTCTGTAATCCACAATGTTTTTTGCCAGCGTTGCACCTACCCCCGAAACATAAGTCAATAATTCTTTGCTGGCTGTATTCAATTCCACACCTACCAAGTTTACACAACTGACCACCACGTCATCCAAGCTTTTTTTCAGTAGTTTCTGGTCTACATCATGCTGATACTGACCTACCCCTATTGATTTAGGATCTATTTTTACAAGTTCCGCCAATGGGTCAGCCAATCTTCTGCCGATACTCACCGCCCCACGAACCGTTACATCGTAATCCGGAAATTCTTCCCGGGCAACAGAGGAGGCACTGTATACAGAAGCACCGCTTTCATTTACCATTACGGCAAATATGTCTTTGGGGAAACGGATACCCCTGATAAGATTTTCAGTTTCTCTGCCCCCGGTGCCGTTACCTATGGCAATGGCTTCTATTTGATAGGCATTTACAAGACTTTGAATTTTTGATGCTGCTTCTTTTCTTTTGTTTACAGGTGGATGCGGGTAGATGGTTTCGTTGTGCAGTAGTTTTCCCTGTTTATCAAGACAAACTATTTTACATCCGGTGCGCAATCCGGGATCAATAGCCAGAATATTTTTTTGTCCAAGTGGTGGTGAAAGGAGCAATTGGCGAAGGTTTTCTGCAAAAACCCTGATGGCTTCTTCGTCAGCTTTTTGTTTGTATACATGACGCATTTCCGTTTCCATAGAAGGTGCCATCAGTCTTTTATAGGCATCTTTTACCGATAATGCAACTTGCCGTGTTGATTCATTATTTCCTTTTAAAAATAAAGATTCCAGTAATTCATTTGCTTCGTCGGCATCAGGTTGAAGAGAAACTTTTAAATAACCTTCATTTTCACCTCTGAAAATGGCCAGTATCCTGTGAGATGGTGCCTTTTTCAAGGTTTCTCTCCATTCATACCAATTTTCATATTTTTTGCCTTCTTCTTCTTTTCCTTTAATGACTTTGCAGATGAGTTCGCCCTTTCTTTCATTCAATTTTCTGATTTTCTGGCGTGCCCTTGTATCTTCATTGATCCACTCAGCAATAATATCTCTGGCTCCTGCCAGTGCCTGTTCAGCATCCGTTACATCTTTTTCTTCGCTCACAAATTTGATTGCCTCCGTTTCAATTTCATTTTTGTGTTGTTGAAAGAGTGTTTTTGCCAGCGGTTCCAGACCTTTAGCAATGGCAATGGTAGCACGGGTTTTCCGTTTCGGACGGTAAGGAAGATAAAGATCTTCCAGTTCTACCATGGTTATGGCTGCCTCAATCTTTTCTTTGAGTTCGGCAGTGAGCTTTTCCTGCTCATCAATGCTTTTCAGGATCGATTCACGTCTTTTATCCAGTTCTGCAAGTTGCTGAAATCTGTCGCGTATGGTTGTGATTTGCACCTCATCGAGAGATCCTGTCATCTCTTTTCTGTATCTCGAAATAAAGGGTACAGTCGCACCTTCTTCCAGCAATGAAAGGGTCGAGCGGATGCCTTTTCCCGGGATTCCGGTTTCTGAGGCAATAATATGAACATATTTATCCATTGATTTTTTCTTTTCTGATTTTTCCGGGGCAAATCTACACATTTTTTGATGAAACGATCCATGACAATACAATAAACACACACGCGGTTGATTATTGAACTAATGAAATAGCGAATGCAACTATTGACAAAGCGCGTAGCGCTGACATTATGGTAGGAGTCTGATTAAATCGGATTTGCGTGATCCCGGCTATGCAGGGTAAAGCAGAAAACAGAACCCTTGTTTTCCCCTTCCGATTCAACCCAAATGCTGCCATGGTGTTTGTCTATAATGTGTTTTACCAAAGCCAAACCCAAACCGTTTCCCGAAACATTGCTATTACATCTGCTGAATAGTTCAAATATTTTTACCCGGTTTTCTGGATTTATTCCAATTCCCTGATCTTTAACACAGTAAGTGTTTTTTCCATTTTCTAATCTGCTGAATATTTTTATCGTGTTCTCTTCCTTTGTCCCCGAAAATTTAATAGCATTTTCAATCAGGTTCTGAAAGAGTTCTCTGATTTGTGTTTTATCCGCCATTTCGTACCCCATATCTGGCTGAATATCTATTTCACATTTGTTGATTTTTGATATTCCATATAAAAGGTTGGCTGCCTCTTTTGCTATTTTACTCATAGACATCTGCTGAAAATAATTATCCTGATTGCTAAGTCGTGAGTAAGAGAGAAGTCCTTCAATAAGTTGATGCATTTTTTCAGTGGCATCTTCTATTCTACCTATGTTTTCATCTATTGCATTAAACTGACCTGATTTTATATCTTCACGCAGCAAACTTAAAAAACCCTGAATGGTTACCAACGGACTTCGAAGGTCGTGCGATACGGTGTAGGAGAATCTTTCCAGTTCAATATTGATCTTCGACAGTTCTTCCATTTGCCTTTTGATGACCGCTTCTGCTTTTATCCTTTCCGTAATATCAAAATAAACACCAATAATCCCCATGGGTTGTTTTTCCTGACTCATAAACACCTTTTTATGAAAAACAGCATTCATCTTCCTGCCATCTGGAAATTCAATAAGGGTTTCATATTGTTGTGATGATCGACTTTTTAATAACTCCAAATCCTTTTGATGAAATTCATTTGCCATCTCATGATCAAAAATATCAAAAACGGTACATCCAATGATCTCCTCTTTATTCTTGTTTAAAAAGTTGCAGAAAGATATGTTGCATCCTTTGTAAACCCCCTTGTCATCTTTATAAAAAAGAGGGAAAGGTATGTTGTTAATGATTAGTTCAAGAAAGTAGGTTTGAAATTCTTTTTCCTGCTGATTGCGTAAATCGTTGGTGATATCTCTGACCAGAATTAACCGTTTGTTTTTTTCAGCAATATCTGGTATCTCATGCCCTGATACCTCAGCGTGAAAAGCTTCACCAAACTTGTTTTTATGCATTTTATTCGATTCTTTTTCAAATTCATACGTTTGATCATAAAGATGGTTTTCAGGGTTTTGATCATTACTATTAGTGACCAGAAGGTCATAAAAAGTTAATTTCAGAAACTCCTCGCGTGTATAACCGTATTTTTGAAGTGCCGATTCATTTACATCCAGAATGTTGAGGTTGTGTGTATTGTAAATTAGCATCGGACTGGGGTGAATCGAAAACAGGTTTTTGTACCAGATAAAGTTTTGCTTATATTCAATTTCGAGTTGTTTGCTGTCGTTGATATCAAACAGAAGACAGATCATGCCCATAAACTCATTTTGTGCATTATGATAGGGGAAGCAGGAATTCACAAACCAACGGTATTTTTTGTCTTTGGTAATGACCCGGTAAGAAAAAGAGAATGCCTCCTTATTTAAAAAACCGGTTGTGAATTTTTGAATGCAACCTGTTTTATCATCCGGATGCGCAGCAGTGATCCATGAAAAGGGTTTGTGTGATGGTAAATGGATTCCGGTAAGATCCATCCATTTTTCATTTGAAAAAATGCAATGCCCCAACTCATCTGTTTGCCACAAGGGCTGATAGTGTCTGTTTAGCAGATCTTTCTGCATGATTTCCTTTTCTTTGATATTGGTTTGGGCTTTTTCCAGGTTCTTTAAAACCGGAGAAACAATAGAATAGATTAAGATTCCACTGGCCAAAACAAAAAACCATCCTTTATAAGTTTGTATTTGTGTGATGGATCCAGGATCATCTAACCAGAAAGCAACCAGGTTGTCGGAAAAGAGTATCCATAATGCACCAAAGAAAATATAAATGGTTGTTATCCAACCTGCGGGATGTTTTCTTCTGAAAAGATTGCCTTTGCTCATTGTCAATTACATTAGATTCCGGAGAAGCAGTATTTTCGGTTCAGGAATATTGATTTCTTTATTTGGGATCACTTGTCAATTTGTAAAATTATAAATTCATTTCGACATTTCCGCAGGTTTTCTATAGATCAATGTGTTTTGGATGTGGTTTAAATGCTCGATGCGATCTTTTTTTATTTTTTGAGGTTTTTGAATTCAGGCAAGCTAATGCATCCGTTTGATGAATGAATTAAAAAACTCAGAAAAAGATGTATTAAAACCGGGAAGGGGCATCCCGATTGTAAAAAAATATGTATGTTTGCCTTTGTATTGCCGGTAAATGATCCTTTAAATATGCAAAATACTGATTGATGGAAATTCCAGTTATTTATTTATAAAAAATCAAAATACATTAAAAATATGCAAGATCTGAAAGAATTTATTGAGAAGAATAAAGAAAACTTTTTGTCTGACCTGTTTGAGTTGATTCGGATACCCTCGGTAAGCAGCAAAGATAGTCACAAAGGGGATATGCAGAAGGCAGCACATTGGGTGCAGAATTATTTGATGAAGCAAGGTGCTGATTATGCCGAGGTGATTGAAACCGAAGGACATCCGGTTGTATACGGTGAGAAAATACTGGAGGAGAGCCTGCCCACGGTTCTGGTATATGGGCATTATGATGTGCAACCTGCTGAACCATTTGATCTGTGGAAAAGTCCGCCCTTTGAACCCGAAATACGGGAAGGCCGGATTTATGCCCGTGGCGCCAACGATGATAAGGGTCAATTATTTATGCATTTCAAAGCATTTGATTACCTGATACAGTCGGATCAGCTCAATTGTAATGTGAAGTTTATGATCGAAGGAGAGGAAGAGATCGGTTCACCAAGTTTGGGACAGTTTTGCAAGGATAATAAAGAGCGCCTCAAGGCAGATGTAATTCTGGTATCTGATACTTCTATGCTGGCAGCCGATAAACCCTCTATAACCACAGGATTACGTGGGCTTGCATATATGGAGGTGGAAGTTACAGGCCCCAGTCATGATCTTCATTCGGGACTATATGGCGGGGCAGTAGATAATCCGGTAAATGTACTATGCGAAATGATAGCCAAACTCCGTGATGAGAACAATAAGATTGCCATTCCGGGTTTTTATGATGATGTGGAAGAACTTTCCAAAGCGGAAAGGGAAGAGATGGCCAGAGCACCTTTTGATCCGGAAGAATTTCGAAGTCATATAAACATACCTGCCGAAAATGGAGAAAAAGGATATTCAACTCCTGAAAGAACTGGTATCAGACCTAGTTTGGATGTAAATGGCATATGGGGCGGATATACAGAAAAGGGTGCCAAAACGATACTGCCTTCCAAAGCCAATGCAAAAATCAGTATGCGTCTTGTTCCTCATCAGAACTCTAAAAAGGTGGAACAACTTTTCAAAGAATATTTTGAATCTATCGCTCCTGATTCTGTGAGTGTTAAGGTTGAATTTTTACATGGAGGAGAAGGATATGTGGCACCTGTAAATACGCTTGCTTACAAGGCCGCCAGCAAGGCTTTTGAAGAAACATATGGTATAAAACCCATTCCTGTCAGAAGCGGAGGCAGTATACCCATTATTTCACTCTTTGAAGAAGTTTTGGGAACCAAATCAATCTTAATGGGTTTCGGACTCGATTCAGATGCTATTCATTCACCCAATGAAAATTATGCCTTGTCACAATTTTACAAAGGCATTGAAACGATACCATATTTCTACAGATACTTTGCAGAAATGTCTGAAAAATAATCTCCACAGAGATTTTTCCGTTATTTTACAATGCAATGCCTGCAGGATACACCTGCAGGCATTGCATTTTGTAGTGTTTGATTTTTGCTGTTGGTCTTGACTGAGGGATTTCTGAAATGTATCTTCATCTTTCATTGGATACATTTGGCAGATCGTCGTTGGGCAATCTTTATACCAGGTTTCGGAATTTAGTTTTTTTGTTTATAGAGATCTTCTGTTATATTTGGTTCGTACAAAACCCATATGCAAGCGTTTTTGCCAGATACTCTGTTAAAAAAAAATGAGGGGTTGTTTTGAAAAACAGAAAATAGAATGGTTTAAAAGCATTTGAATTTCAGTGTTTTGTGTTCTTTTGTTTGAATAATGCCAGAAATTATTAGTTTTTGTCTTGCCAATCATTGTGTATGATCATTTTTTAAGCAGGCTGGCAGCAAAAAAACTTACCTTTGTGCCATCATTAAAAAATCAAAAACGTATGAGCAAAGAAATCAAAAATATTTGTTGTATTGGGGCCGGATATGTTGGTGGCCCTACCATGGCGGTTATCGCCCAGAAATGTCCTGAAATAAAGGTCAATGTTGTTGATATTAATCCCAGCCGCATTGCTGCATGGAAAACAGATCAACTACCGGTTTATGAACCCGGTTTGCTAGAAGTAGTGAAAGAAGCCCTGGGGCGGAACCTGTTCTTCAGCACCGATATCGAAGATTCTATCAGAGAAGCAGATATGATCTTTATCAGTGTAAACACCCCCACCAAAACTTATGGAGTGGGTAAAGGACGTGCTGCCGATTTGAAATTTATTGAGCTTAGCGCCCGCCAGATCGCCGAAGTAAGCACAACAGATAAAATTGTTGTTGAAAAATCTACCCTTCCTGTAAGAACCGCACAATCGATCAAAGCTATTTTAGGCGAAGAAGGTAACGGCGTAAAGTTTCAGGTTCTTTCAAATCCTGAATTTTTGGCTGAAGGTACAGCAATCAGCGACTTACATAATCCCGATCGGGTTTTGATCGGTGGCGATCAAACCCCCGAAGGTTTGGAAGCGATAGAGGCATTAACATCAGTATACGCCCATTGGGTGCCCCGCGAAAGAATCATACAAACCCGTCTCTGGAGTTCAGAACTAAGCAAACTCACTGCCAATGCATTTTTGGCACAACGCATTTCTTCCATCAACAGTATTTCTGCTTTGTGCGAAGTTACCGGTGCCGATGTAGATGAAGTTGCCTATGCCATTGGGAGCGATTCCCGCATTGGTCCCAAGTTTTTGAAATCTTCCGTTGGTTTTGGCGGGTCTTGTTTCCAAAAAGACATTTTAAACCTGGTTTATCTTTGCGAATATTTCGGACTGCCCGAAGTTGCCAATTACTGGGAGCAGGTCGTTTTGATGAATGACTATCAGAAAAGAAGATTTGCACAGAATATTATCCACACTTTATTCAATACTGTATCTGGTAAAAAGATCGCTATGCTGGGATGGGCTTTTAAAAAGGATACCAACGACACACGCGAATCGGCTGCTATTTATGTAACAGATCATTTAATCAGTGATATGGCCAACGTAAGTGTTTACGACCCTCAGGTACCTGAAAAAAGTATGATTGAGGATTTGAATTATCTGCAAACCCGACCGGACCAGGAAAACAAAGAAATGCTAACTGTACACCAGGATGCTTATGAAGCCTGCAAGGGTGCGCATGCGATCGCTATTATTACAGAATGGGATGAGTTTAAAGATCTGGACTGGCAAAAGATTTATCAGAATATGAAAAAACCTGCATTCCTTTTTGATGGCAGAAACCTGCTCAACCATGAAGAATTAGAAAAAATCGGATTTAAAGTGAAAGCCATAGGTAAAGGTTGATAAGATCTTTCTCAAATCCTTCATGAAATATTTCAGGCATCCTTTTGTTTTTATCCTTCAGGGAGAAGAGCAAAAGGATGCTTCTTTTAAATACCCTTGAAACCTGCCAAGTATCACCAGAGTTACCCTTATGAAAATAAATGTCAATGAATACTTGCATGATAACAGATCATCAAAAGACTATTCATGAGATATTTTTGATCCGCAATAAGGGCAGTAAACGAAGAGATTTTCCAGTTCGCTGAAGCAGTTGCTGCAGGTAAAAACTTCTTTTTGGTCAGAAAAAACAGACTCAGAGGTTTTCACTGTAAAGATTTCCGGAATTTCGCTAATAAAGGGAGATTCATTTCCTTTTTCGGTGATCAGGAAAAGTTTTTCGCGTGCCCGTGTAAGCGCAACGTAAAACAATCTTCTTTCCTCTTCCATCAGCAGATCATGGTTGGCTTTTTTGATGGTTTGAAAGATTCGGTCTTCCATCCATATATCAGGAAATCCCCCATAACCTTCGGTCAGTCCGATTATAAACACGTAGTCTGCCTCAAGTCCTTTGGAGGCATGTATGGTTTTACCAGAAACGCGAAAACCTGCATTTTTAAATGCCATACGGTATGGGTCGAACATTTTGTTTCGGCGATAAAGAAAAAGAATCTGGTCGTATTTTATATCCTTTTGGTTAAGTTCTTCAACCCTTTTCAGGCAAAAATCAATATTTTCGTCAATATTATTTCCAGCGTAAACAGTTATTTTATGCTCAGATTTTTTGGATGCAAGCAACTTCTTTGCAATGCTGAATTTATTATGCTTTATCACTTCATTGCTGGCACTTACAATATTTTGTGTGCTTCTGTAGTTGAGGTTCAGTTTAATGACTTCCGATTGCGGGAAATGCTTCTCGAAATTGATAATATAGCCTACATCAGATCCTCTGAACCCATAAATACTTTGCCAGTCATCGCCTACACAAAAAAGCTGGGATTCTTTTTTCAGAATTTTTTTTAGCAGTTCCACCTGAAGTTTGTTTACATCCTGAAACTCATCAACCAAAACATAGTGGAATTGATTGCTGATCTTTTGTGTAATATCCTTCTGGTGATTGAGAAGTTCTATACTGGTATTGATAAGATCGTTGAAGTCGAGAAAAGACTTATTGGTACAATAGTCAATGTATCTTTTTACCAACGGGATCGCCAATTCATAAAAAAGTCTGATTCTTTCGTGTTGATCGGCAAGTGCTTTTTTTAGCATTTTATCCGGTGAATGGTTCTCAACCTTAATCATATCAGTTATGCGCATTGCCTGTGTAATAAAAGAACCAATATCTTCATGGTAACGGTTAAATTCTTCTCTGTATGAGAGCGCAGTTTCTGGTTGGTAGTTTCCTGGAAGTCTGTTTTTTATAAGTTTGTCGAGTGTGTGATTGAAGAGAGCAGAGTCTTTGGTGATACTTTCATTGGTTGTAACACATAGCAGCTGCCCTTTTTTGAATTGCTTAATCTTATTTTCGGGATTATAACTTTTGTTGCTGTTGTGTTCGAGATAAATATTGGCATCGGGGATGAAAAAATCAGGTCTGAAATGAAAATCGCTTACATTAAGATCGGGTTCATATTCGTAGCGGATGCTATGCCGGTAGAGCCAGTCTGCAATAAACTGTTCAGACTTGCTTCTTACCTGGGTGCCATCAAGGGTTCTGTAAAATTTCCCTTCGTAAGAAGCAGCAAAATGATTTTGTTGGATATGTATTTTTTCAATAATGTAATCCAGCACATATCTTTTCAATTTTAGCATGTAACTCCGGTCTTCGCATTGCTCAATCAATACGCGGTGAAAAATCTCAAAAGATGTTTCCGGTGCTACATATTTTGATAGTTCCTCTTCTTCTGCTATTTTTTTATCTGCAATGATTTTAAACTTGTTGTCAAATTCATTTACCCCATAATTACGGAGCAATTGGTAACAAAAGCTGTGGAAAGTCCTGATGGTAAGTTTTTGTATCCAGCGGAAATTTCTCCTGTAGGACAACCTATGGGCATGCTTCTCTTTTAAAGAAAGTTTTTTGTTGTTGAGAATTTTTTGATAAGTACCCGAATGATCAGCCGAGATGATAAGTCTGTCAATCATTTCATTGGCGGCATTTTTAGTAAAAGTGATCGCAAGAATCTCAGCAGGAGATACCTTTTCTGCTTCAATAAGGTATAAGATTTTATTGAGAAGTGTTTGCGTTTTTCCAGATCCGGCCCCGGCCAGCACAAGCAATCTCTTGTTTTTGCTGATCACAGCCTCTTTTTGTTCCTTATTCAGGTGTTTTAACAACGAAACTTGTTCCATTCTGCTAAAGGTTCCAAATTTTATCCGGTTAGCGTCTTAAGGTTTGGCTTTTATCCGGTAATATAAACGGGTCCATCAGGTCCCAGTGGTATTCCTGCCCACATCCACAGCATCAGGGCAATAATCCAGACGATGCCCAGAAAGATGGTATAGGGAAGCATGGTTGAAATAATGGTTCCGATACCATATTTTTCATCATACTTTTCTGCAAATGTAACAATAAGAGCAAAATAGCTCATCATGGGTGTTATCAGGTTGGTAAGCGAATCGCCAATACGAAATGCTGCCTGTGTAAGACCGGGATGGTAAGCCGGGTCAAGAAGCATGAGCATAGGGATAAATACCGGCGCAATGATGGCCCATTTTGCTGAAGCACTACCCATAAACATATTGATGAAAGCAGCAATGATCACAAATAAGGCGATAAGTGGCGGACCTGTAAAATTGATGGCAGTGAGCATAGATGCGCCGTTGATGGCAATGATCAGTCCGAGGTTGGAGTAGTTGAAAAAATAAACAAACTGCGCGGCAAAAAATACCAGTACAATGTAGCTACCCATACCGTTCATGGATCGTATGATGTGCTTCATCATATCTTTGTCATTTTTAACGCTACCAGTAATAACACCATACACCAAAGCGGGGATAAGGAAGAAAAGTAATATTCCAATGATAATACCGCTGAAGAAAGGCGAATGAAGAACCGACCCGGTTTCAGGATCGCGAAGGATTCCACTTTCGGGTATCACTGTAAAAGCCATCAAAGCAATAAAAAGAATTGCAGACAACCCTGCCCAATTTAAACCCTTCTTCTCCGCGGGTGTAAGGTCTACGATTTCAAATTTTTCGGCAGTTCCTGAATACTTTCCAAGCCTTGGTTCTACAACTTTTTCCGTAACCCATGTACCCACAAAAAGGACAATAAAACTCGAGGCAATCATAAAATAATAATTCACTGCCGGGTTTACTACCATGTCGGGGTCAACAAGTTGTGCTGCAGAGGTGGATATTCCTGCCAAAATAGGGTCGATGGTTCCGATAAAAAGATTTGCTCCAAATCCGCCACTAACACCACAAAAGGCAGCTGCAAGTCCTGCCATAGGGTGCCGCCCCAGGGCATGAAAAATCATGGCACCCAGCGGAATCAAAACCACATACCCGGCTTCCACCGCTAAACCGGAGATTACTCCCGCCAATACTATGGCCGCTGTGATGAATTTTTTAGGAGAATTTAAAACCAGTGATCTGATCATTACAGAGAACAATCCGGTTCCTTCGGCCAGTCCAATACCCACCATCACCACCAAAACATAGCCCAAAGGAGGAAATTTGAGAAAGTTAGTGAGAATATTGGTATACATCCATCTGAAACCCTCTGCACTCACCAGACTTTTAACCGTCACCAGTTCATCGTTGGCCGGATTAACAGCAGAGGTGCCTAATGCGTGCATCAGCCAGGAAAGTAAAATTACCAGCACTGCCAAACCACCAAATATTGTTGCTGGATGAGGAAGTTTGTTGCCTACAATTTCTATAAAATCAAGGGATTTGTTAAAAAAGGATTTTTTTTTAGGGGTCAGATCCGCATTTTTGTTCATAGTGTAAGAATTTCAATACGCCTTGGTTAATACTAAAAAGATGCTGTTTTTTGCAGCGACAAAGATAGGCTTTTTGTTTCATTATGAATATGCTATGATCTATATGACTAAATAAATTTGATTGGGATGACATTCATTTGTCAATCAGCATGAAAATCTGATTCGGGGCAAACACAGTCTGTCATTCAATCCATAAAACCGAATTGCCTGTACCAAATTCATTTTCTTCCCAAAGGTCATTTCCCGGATCCATTATCCATTCTCCATCTATAATATATTTGTAGGTATGTCTTCCTTTTTTCAGGAATATCGGGAAGATCCATTCTTCACCGTTTCGGATCAAACGATAGTCTGTTGTGCTCCATCCATTGAAACTTCCGGTTACAATTACACTTTTTGCATAGGTAAACCCTTCAAGTTGGAAGATGTAATTGGGTTTGTAGGCAAGAAAAGAGTTTGTGAATTCACCCGTTCCATTGGTAAAAGGGTTATGTGGATCAGTCATCCATGTGCCATCAACAATGAATTTGTATTCATGATTGCCGGCACCAATTACAAAAGGTAATTGCCATCCATTTCTGGTTGGTTGCATCACAAGCTCATTGGGATTCCAGTTGTTGAAAGAACCGGACAAAACCACCCGCTCTGCCTCTTTATAGTTCCCGAGTTCAAAAACAATGGAGTCACCAACGGCGATAACGGAATTGACATTGCCCTGTCCATCATTTCTTTTCACAGGATTCTCAGGATCGGTAATCCATTGACCATCAATAATGTATTTGTAGGTATAGGTTCCCTCCTTCAAAAACATGGGTAGTTTCCACCCGTTTTGTGTTTTGTTCATCCTCAACTCTCTGCTTTGCCAGTTGTTGAAGCTTCCGGCAACAAAAGCTCTTTTCTGGTCCTCGAAGTTTTTGAGTGTAAAAACATGATTATAGGCAAAAATCACCGAGTTTGTCATCCGGTTTTGGTCTTTTTCTTTATTCGGGTTGTTGGGATCGGTAATCCATTTACCGTCAACAATGTATTTATAGAGATGTTTGCCTGGTGTTAGGTTAATGCATGCCACCCATCCCGAATCTGTTTTTTCCATGGGTTGCTGCATCGTGCTCCATTGATTGAATGACCCTGCCAGATGTACCTTGCCTGCAGTTTGATACGAAGGGAGATAAAAGCAGGCGATACTGTCGGTATATTGAAAAGCTGTGGGTAATTTCAAATCATTGATACCATATTTTTCTTCATCAATATCGTGGGCAAAAATGTTTGTATTATTATTCAATGCCGATAAAATGATCTTGTCAAGATTTTGGAGAATCTCGTCTTTATCTGAAAGGTCTGGTATTGTTTCTGACAAATCTTTTCTCAATTCAACCTTATTGGTTTTCACCAGTTTTGCTGTCCAGGAGGTGTTGTCATTGATAAATTGCAGATTTTTATCAAAAACTGCCTGAACAAGCAAGCTATCCAGATCAAAGTTTTCTGCCAGTATCTTTTTCTGTTGTTCGTTCCATTGAAGGTTTATAGTGAGCACAAATTGACCTTTATCCATTCTGCCGGCATTCTCTGGGTTGTTTTGGCTGAATGAACCATGTCCGGTTAATAAAAAAACCGCAAGAAGAAATAAATAATTAATTTTCATTTTTATCCTCCTCGTTTAAAACGATACCTATCATTTCTTTCTTCAGATTGATGTAGAAAACACCTTTTTCCAGAAAATCACACCCCAGCATGCCATCAATTCTTACACCGTAAAATTTACTCATTTTGTACATGTTGGTGATTAGAATATTCATTCCTTTGATTTTTTTCCGGCTGATGCTGAAATCGTTCATGATCCCATGCAGCACTTCAATGTTTCTGTTTCCTGCACCTCTCATCTCCGATCTTCTTAGAATACTTACTGTATTCAATACTTTATCAGGAAGGTGATTACCTATCACATTACTTTCAGCACCGGTATCCAGACAAAAGGTCAGTTTTTTCCTGTTGATCATCCCTTCAATAAAAAAAACACTTTGTTGAACTTTGGCATTAAGTTCAAGATCGTAAACAGGCAATTCCATCTTATCGTTCATTCTTCTGCCGCTGAAATGGAGTCTGTGTAATTCCAGATGGTTATTTTTCAGGTCTATCATTACTTCAAAATCATTTAGCATTTTGAGCCCGAAAAACCCCAGTACCTTAATATTCCTGGCCTTTTCAATATGCCCAAGGTCTGTAACATTGGCTCTTTGATTAAAAAAAAACAGATTAGCAATGTTTATAGAATCTGTTTTTGTAGTGGATACTGTGCCTGTTGAACCCGTAATGCCTCCTGCGGTTAATTGTGTTCTTCGGTTTGAATCCCGGAAATAAATGCTGTTGAGCACAAGTTCAGCAGAACCTGTATCGAGTATAAGATTGCCCGAAATACCATCAATAATTGCATCCAGAATAATGAGTCTACCTGCTCTTTTTAGTGCTATTGCATAATGGTTTATTTTTTCATCATCAATGGATACATATCCCTGAGAACTTCGAAGTAGTAAGGATTTGTAAAGCAGATTGTCAGGGGTAGTGATTATTTCTGAATCGGCCATTCCACGGGTTTGATAACCCAAGGTTAAAAAAAAGACAAAAAGTATGAATCTGATCTTTCTGAGTTCTGTTTTGGGCATCGAATTCTTTTTTCCGATTTGAGGTTAAAGGTATAAAAAACATTATATTCCGGGAAAATATTTTCCATCTGTTTATAATTTTCCAAAATTAGTATTAGAACGCTGATGACGCTGATTTTACAGATAATCGCTGATAGAAAAAATCTGCGTAAATCCGCTCAATCTGCGTAATCTGCATTCCATTTATTTTAATCATCCTCGTGAGCGTCA
The DNA here is from genome assembly GCA_964589855.1 of uncultured Bacteroidales bacterium. Taxonomy (GTDB): domain Bacteria; phylum Bacteroidota; class Bacteroidia; order Bacteroidales; family UBA7960; genus SKVR01. Next base: position 20,648 of record CAZPVB010000013.1, on the reverse strand, counting down.
ATTATTGTCATGGCTCGATTCATCCTATTCGGGGGGGCTTAGGGGCGTATTTTAATACGATGTTAGTTGTTTGATGATGGATGTTTTTTTATATTTATTCTAAAAATGCCTTTTAGTAATTGATAATCAGTGTTTTATATTGGTGTTCTTTAGGGGTTAACCAACATTTATATTCCAAGGCATTTTTCTGTTAGTAGATCAGCTATATCAGAATATCATAATTATATCAGAATATCATAATATTGAAGAGGAATAAGTATTTCCTGGCAGTATAGTTTTCAAACAGAAAGAGAAAAGTGTTCCATTTTCAGTCTGAATATTCTATACGGTTACAGGCAGTTGGTAAATAAAAAAGCACAGGTATTTTTTACCTGTGCTTTTTTAGCATATCTATCTGAGGAAATAGAACATTTTACCCAGATATCAGTAACTTAAACCTTTCTTAACTACTCTGTTTGGTAAATTGTATTTCAGCCATGATCTTGACCTCATCGCTAACCAATACACCTCCGGTTTCCAGTGCAGCGTTCCAGTTTAGGTCCCAGTCTTTCCGGTTTATACTTCCTGTAACCGAAAAACCTGCTTTCTCATTTCCCCAGGGGTCTTTGTTGGTACCACCATATTCAACATCAAGTGTAATCTCTTTGCTGATACCTCTTATGGTAAGAATCCCTTTCAATAGGTAGTTTTCATCATCTTTTTTTGTAAATGAAGTTGATTCAAATAACAATTCTTTATGGTTTTCCACATCAAAAAAGTCGGCACTGCGCAGGTGTTTGTCCCGATCTTCGTTATTGGTATAGATCGAATCGCTTTGAATAATTACTTTGGTTTTTGATTTGTTAAAATCCTCACCATCAATTTCACCACTGAAATTTCTGAACTCACCTTTTACATTGGTGATCATCAAATGTTTTACTTTGAACAGGATTTCGCTGTGTGTAGGATCTAAAATCCATTTTGTTGTCATAATTATTTTATTTAAAAGTGAAAAATTCAATTATTTTACAATATCCTTCTAACATTAACTACTATACTTTTGTTAGTTTATTTATAAAAAATATTACTATACTTTTGTATAGTATAAAGTAAAAAAACGGACTATGTCGAAAGTTGATAAAATTAAAAAATGCTCTGGCGAGTTTGTGCTGGCAATCAATGATACAATGAATGTGTTGAACGGTAAATGGAAATTGCCCATTATTGGTTCTTTGCTTTTTGGTAAAAAGCGGTTTAGGGATTTTGAGCATGACATTCCCAAAATAACACCACGCATGTTGTCAAAGGAGTTAAAGGAATTGGAAATCAATGGTATATTAAAACGAAAAGTTTACGATTCTACCCCGGTTGTTATAGAATATGAATTGACGGCATCAGGACATAAATTGCGAAATGTACTGGATGCAATGATCGATTGGGGTTTAGAGCATCGAAGCATAACACTTGGAATACAGCAGACATCGTAAAAAACTGATCGAGACGAAGGGTGTTTATGCTTTTTTATTTTCTTATCAAATCTGCTGCCCTTTACCGGATAAAAACAATAATGCACCTGTAAAACTGATAATGGAAGCAAGAAGTGTGGCGTATGCAAAACTGTTGAACGTATCGAGTAATATACCACCCGTGATGGGTCCGAATATACCTGCCAGGGCGTATCCGAGGAAAACATAAGGATAGACCGCTCCCAGATTGTGAACACCAAAAATCTGGGATGTTTCTCTTGCAAAAAGTACAAAATTGGCACCGAAACCAAATCCTATTGAAACAGATAGCAGGATATAAAAGAATGGTGTTAGGGGGACGAATCCGATAAGAAAAATAGAAATTGCCTGAAAAGACAATGCAGAAAAAATACTCCATTTTGATCCTGCATAATCACTAATAAACCCCCAGAATAAGCGCCCTGCAAAATTGGCAACAGCAAAAGCCGAAACGCCCATGATCAATATATGTTCGTTGATAGGGTGCTGGGCGCCTAACGTTTTTAGGTTGCCAATTACCAACAATCCCCCAAAAGTACCAAATAGGATTCCTGAAAAAAGTTTATAGAATTCTTTGCGATTTAATAAATGGCTGACTTTTGTAGTTTTTTGAGAAGACACTTGAGGTGGCGTATAAACAAAGAGCGAAAGGAAAAGGATGACCACTCCATAAGTTATGCCGATAAACCTGAATATTTGTAAAATCGTTTTGCCATCCTTGGAGAGGTTTTCTGCTATCACAGACATTACAACAGCAGCCAATCCAAATCCGGCGGCTGCCACTCCGGTAACCAATCCTTTTTTTTTAGGGAATATTTTTACAGGTAAGGTAATTGCCGCCAGATAACCAAAACCTGTACCGATACCTGCCAAAACACCAATACCTGTAAATATGATCCAGAAATTTCCATTAGAATAACTGGCCATGAGATATCCTGATGCCCAAAATACTGCCGAAAGAATGGTCAGTAAACGGGTGCCTCTTTTCTTTTCAATATTTCCGGCAAGAATCATTGTAGCAGGAAAAATGGCAATTACTACACCGAAGATTAGTTGTGTCTGAAAAGAAGAAAAGCCATATTCCGCCTCAAGGTCAGGAACAAATATACTCCATGCATATACACCTCCCAGGCACAGCATGATCAAAAAAGAGGAAACTACAGAGAAGAATTTCTTCATCATAATTAGATTAAATTAAAATAGTATTGCAACTGTCTGTTTATGTGCAAAAGCTTCCTTTGCGCTACTTTCATGGGTAAGGAAGTCTATTCTCCTGGCCAAATTCGGATCAGGTATACATTCACACCAACAAATGTTTTAAACAAACGTTTTAAATCAGGTGGAGGATAAGATATTTTATGAGGGTTTAAATCATAAAATCTCTTCCTGATATACACGTTTATATATTACATGATTCCGGTATAAAAAGGTTATTGTCCACTAATTTCACGAATAATCACTGATTTAATGATTTGATATTCATGTTTTTGGTGAAGTAAAAAAATGAACACGAACGTCTAAGAACAAGTTTTCAGACCAGACTCATTACATGCTTTAAAAGATTTTTACAGATATAATTCTATCTGAAACGATTGTAATCAATATACTTATCGGGCATTTCATCTTTTGGCTTATCTGATTTGAGGTAATACTCAAACCAATTGAGGGTGCGCACCAGATAATCGAACCGGTGCACATTTTTTCTGTTACCGTGTCCCTCTCCTTCATACCAAATAAGTCTTACAGGAGCATTGCCGTGTAGTTTAAGTGCCCGGTACATTTCGAGCGACTGTGATGGATGCACACGTGAATCTTCAGTTCCGTGCAAAATAAGTAATGGTGTTTCGCTTTCCGGTGCATATTTTACCGGGCTTCTGTCATAAACATCTTCCCAGTTTTCATGATTCCAATATCCCCAGTGCACATAATAATCTTCCCAGGGAATATCGGTTGTGTTTCTTTTGCTTAATTGGTTGGAGATACCCACAAACATTACAGCAGCGGCAAATCTGTCGGTATGCCTTGTTGCAGACCATGCGGAAAAATACCCACCATAAGATCCACCACCAATGCCAACCCGGTTGCGGTCAACATATCCGGTATCAATAAGATGATCTATACCGTCAATCACATCATCATATTCAACACCTGCCAGATCACCATATCCTGCCATGGTAAAGTCTACCCCTCTTCCTGAACTGGCTCTGTAGTTGGGCATAAAAACAAAAAAGTCGCGTGCTGCCGCTACCTGTCCCCAACGGTTATATCCTGTTGACCATCCATTACTTACTGCTGCTTCTGGTCCGCCATGAATATATACGATCAGAGGAAATCGTTTATCTTCCTCATAGTTTAATGGATAAAGCAGCACCCCTTCAATAAGTTTTTCATCGCGCGCTTTATATGCTACTTTTCTTTGATTGGCAAGTTTCAGGTCTTCCAGAGTTGGATTGAGTTGGGTAAGTCTTTCAGGTTCAGCCTGTATTTCATCAGGTTTTGTTGGCATCCTTTGTGTTTCATTTTCAGGTAGTGTATCTCCGGAGGTTTCTTCATCGAGGTTGATTTTAAAAAGTTCGGAGGGATGTTGCGGAGTATTACCGGCAAAAGCAATCATACCATCAACAAAGTGAAATCTATGGAATACCATTTTTCCCGGTTCCAGAATGAGGTTTCTGCTGGGGCGGTCGAGGCGCTGTTCACTCAAACTAACATCAACACTTTCCTGCGAGGCATACATAATAGTTCGGTTGTCTCGCCAGGCAAGATCTGTGATGCTCAGTTCCATGTCTTCCACATAATTGTATAATTCAGGGAAAGGTTTTCTGGCGTTTATATCGAGGATGAATAGGCTGCCCGAAACAGCATCCTGTAGCATTGATGCCGACTGAAAGGCAAGTTTGGTGCCATCTGGGCTCCATACCATTTTACCCAGTTTTCCTGGGTTGTCTAACAGTAAATCCGTTTGACCGGTTTCCATGTTTACCAGGTGTATTCTTTTAAACATATAAGAATCGTCTACCAGGTTGCGCGGAGCAATAGCAGCGGCAGCTGTTTTTTTATCAGGAGACAGAGTGAAATCAAAAACTGTAACGTCTTTTGTCAACCGCTTTGTTGTGTGGTTGCTGAGATTGTACCTGTAAAGGTTAATGTGTCTGAACTCTTCCTCATAAACCTCTATTTTTAAACCTTTACTCCGGGTTTCCTGCTGAAGTGGATCGGGGTCTGACAAAGCGGTAACAGCAAGTGTTTGTTCATCAATAAATGCATAAGACCTGATACTGGAGGTATGCTGGGTAAGCGGATATGATTCTCCCCCCCTTAAACTGATGGCATATACCTGAACACCCGGAATTTCAGGAAAAGAAGCACGAAAAGTAACGGCAGATCCATCGGGTGTCCAGCCAGGATCACTTACAACTTTGTTGCCAGTTATAAAGGGAATGGATTCATTTGTTCTCAGGTCATAAACATGCAACTCGCGGTAGTCGCTACCGGGTTCATCAGTAAAAGGTCTGGGTACAATTACCGTATAGGCAATGTGTGTTTTTGCCGGAGAAACAGATACTTCTGAAACCGATTTTAAATTAAACAACTTTTGAGGAGTTAAAACCTCCTGTGATTGAGCAATCCATGATGTAAGCAGTAAGCAAAGTAAACCCGATAAAAAACTTCTGAAGATCATAGCGTTTTGAAATTTAATTGTTTATGATGGATGTATGCAAATTGTTTTCTTTTGCAAATGATTTCAAACTGAAAAAAAGCAAACAAAATAATGAACTATCGTTATCTTTGCCGCCGAAAATTAACCACTATAAAGCATCTATCTTAAAGGATGATGAATTAGGCAGAAAGCATGATAATTCGCGAAAAACCTTAATAGCGGCAATGATGAGAAATATTTCCCATAAAAACCGAAAAGAATATTTTCGCAAATATCTGATTTTTTAATCAAAAAATAAATTTTAAAATGGGCAAGAACCTTGTTAATGATTTAAAAATTCCCAGTGAAGAAGATTTTCTGATGCAAAAAGATGGAAAGCAGATATCTCTGCATCGTTTGCAAAACGATAAAGGAATGCAGGTTTTGATCACCAATTATGGTGGGCGTATTGTTTCGGTGCTGGCACCCGATAAAAAAGGGGTGTGGGATGATATTGTACTTGGCTTTCTTACTGCGGAAGAATACATTGAAAAGGATAATTACTGTTACGGAGCACTTATCGGACCCTTTGCCAACCGTATTGCCAATGCTTCTTTTGATCTGAATGGTAAACATTATGTGCTTGAAGCGAATAATGGTACCAATCATTTGCATGGCGGAGAAAAGGGGTTTCATAAAGTAGTTTGGGATGTTATTTCTCATGATGATAAACACATAGAATTATCTTATTTTTTGCCACACATGTCTTCCGGTTATCCTGGAAATATAAGGGTGAATGTAACCTATACCCTGCATGATAACCATGAACTGGAAATATCATACAACGCCACTACCGATGCCACAACCATCATTAATCTTACCGCTCATCCTTATTTTAATCTTGAAGGGGAGGGAAATCCGAGTGTAATGAACCATATTTTGAAGATCAATGCCGAAAAGTTTACTCCTATGACCCGTGAAAATGTGCCCGATGGTGAAATTGCACCGGTTGAGGGTACGCCTTTTGATTTCAGGGACTACAAAAGAGTGGGAGACGAAATCGATACAGAGAATGATCAACTCCGGTATGGATTGGGCTATGATCATAATTTTGTGATCAACCGAAGCGATGCCAGAGAAGATGATCTGGTTATGGCAGCAAGCATATATTCTCCTGCTTCAGGTCGTACGTTGGATGTATTGACTACCGAACCTGGGGTGCAGTTTTATACAGGAAATACACTTGATGGTGCTTGTTTGGGAAAGAAAGGGCAACCAAATGTTAGCAGATCCGGATTTTGTCTTGAAACACAGCATTTCCCGGATTCACCTCACCACGATCATTTTCCTTCTGTTGTTCTGGAGCCGGGGCGCACCTTCAAATCTACCACCATTTACAGGTTTGGATCAACCCATGCCTGATTCTGATTTGTCCAGAATACTTTCTATTGCCAGCCGGTAACTGCTCAAACCAAATCCGGAGATGCTTCCTGCACATGCAGGTGCAATGAAGGAGCTATGTCTGAAATCTTCGCGTGCAAAAACATTGCTGACGTGCACTTCCACTACAGGTGCATTAATTGCCATCACAGCATCACCCATAGCAACAGAAGTGTGTGTATAAGCGCCTGCATTCAGGATGATGGCATCGCTTACAAACCCTTTTTCATGCAGGCGGTTGATGAGTTCTCCCTCCACATTGCTCTGGAAATAGTCAAAGGTTATTTCAGGGTATCTTTTTTTTAGTTTCTCATAATAGTCTTCAAAAAAAGCATTGCCATAAACAGAGGTTTCGCGGGTTCCGAGCAAATTTAAATTGGGTCCGTTGATGATTGAGATTTTCATAACTCTATAATTTTTTCAGGTCTTTGGATTTGTTTTCGCGGAACAGCATTATACTTATTTTGCCTGATCCGTATAGTTGTTTTGTTACTCCTTTGCAAAAGTAATCAAATGAACCGAGGTATGACAATAATATTAACACACACGCAGACGATTGCAGTTGCAAACCCAGTAAAAATTACAAAACCGATATTGTTGACGAGCTCTCTCGTTGAAAAACGAGAACCGAATTAATCACATTAGAAACACTTGAATAAAAAAACTATTTCTGCACGAAAAAAAAGATATGGATGTTTTGTTATTTGATGTTTTCTACCATATTTTGTTACGTTTTGATTGACAGTTGTTTGTGTTTTATGGAGATGCAACAGTAATACCGTATGCCTTATGGAAACAAGGTAAAGAGCAATTTAAAGACTGTTAAAGTCGCGGTAATAATCTGGAAATTCTTCTTACCTTTGCAACGCAAATCATTAATAGGGGTGCCCTAAATTACGGGCTGAGATCAAACCCATTGAACCTGATCCGGGTAATGCCGGCGAAGGGAAGGGATTAACTAACGAGGTATTTACCCTATTGCCCTCATAAGTTCAACCCAAAATAAATCATTAAAAATGAACAGATTTTTTTTAGCAGCAATCCTTACCCTGGGATGTTATACGCTGCATGCACAACACACTTTCGAAGGTGTGGTAAGGGATCAACAAAATCAAAAAACGCTGCCAGGCGCCCATGTGGTTGTCCAGGGAACTTTTCTGGGTACTTTTACAGATGCCGATGGTCGTTTTTCATTTACAAACCTGCAATCTCAACAGTACACTTTTGAAATCTCTTTTCTGGGTTATGAAAAAAAAACATTTGAAGTTAACCCGTCGGAAGAGAATTTCAGGGAAATATCATTGGAAAATGCTTCTTTGATGTCTCAGGAAGTGATTGTAAATGCGACCCGCGCAGATGAAAAAACGCCCTCTACTTTCACCAACGTAAACAAGGAAGAGATTGCCATGCGCAATCTCGGGCAGGATCTGCCTGTTTTACTTTCCTTAACACCCAGTTTGGTTACCAGCTCCGATGCAGGTGCCGGAGTAGGATATACCTGGATGAACATCCGTGGAAGCGATAATTCACGCATCAATGTTACTTTAAATGGTATACCTGTAAATGATGCCGAATCACATGGTGTCTGGTGGGTAAATATGCCTGATATTGCTTCCTCATCCGACAATATCCAAATACAGAGAGGAGTAGGAGTGAGTACCCAGGGTGCTGCCGCTTTTGGCGCTACTATCAGTGTAAATACTACCGACCTGAATAAGGAGGCATATGGTGAAGTACATACTTCCGGTGGCTCATTCAATACATTGCGAAACACAGTGAATTTCGGAACCGGATTGATGGGAGATCATTGGGTCTTTGACGGTCGACTTTCCCGGATATCCTCAGATGGTTTTATCGACAGGGCCACTTCCGATCTGAAGTCTTTTTATCTGTCTGGTGGATACTATGGAAAAAAAACGGTGGTAAAAGCAATCACTTTTAGCGGAGCGGAGAAAACTTATCAGGCCTGGCACGGGGTTCCTGGCGATATGTTGGATACCGACCGTAGGTTTAACCCATCGGGGATGTATTTTGATGATGAAGGTTCAATGAAGTTTTATGATAATGAAACCGATAATTATCAACAAGATCATTACCAGTTGCACCTTACACATGAATTCAATCCCTCCCTGATTGCCAATACTTCATTGCATTATACCTACGGAAGAGGTTATTACGAGCAATATCGCGAAGATGAAAGTTTCCAGGACTATGGACTTGAAGATGTAACGATTGAATCTGCTTTGTTTACAGAAACAGACCTGATCAGACGCCGTTGGCTCGACAATCATTTTTATGGTATTACATATTCTTTAAAATATAACACATCTAATAAATTTGATGTGACTTTTGGTGGTGGTTTCAATATTTATGAAGGCGACCATTTTGGAGAGATCATTTGGGCTGCTCTTGCTCAAAATATGGAAAAAGGGCACCGCTTTTATGACAACGATGCGCAAAAGTCGGATTTGAATAATTTTGTTAAACTCAATTATCAGGTTTCAGATGGGTTGTTTCTGTTTACCGATCTTCAATACCGCAATATTGTTTACGATTTTACAGGTTTGGCATTGGTAGAGAATCAGGTTTCCCCTCTTGACCAGCGTGCTGTTTTCCATTTTTTTAATCCTAAAGCAGGTTTGCTCTATAAGTTTGGAGGAGCCCACGAAGCTTATGGTTTTGCAGGGATAAGCAATCGCGAGCCGGTTAGACGCGATTTCACTGAATCTTCCCCTGATTCCAGACCAACACATGAAACACTTTATAATGTAGAGGCAGGTTACCGTTATCAGAGTGCCAATACCAGCGTGGGTGTAAATATTTATGTCATGGATTATGATAATCAATTGATCCTTACCGGTGAAATCAATGATGTTGGCGGATTCTCTCGTACCAATATTAAAGATAGCTACCGTATGGGAATTGAGTTGGAAGGTTCTGTAAACATTACAGAAAAACTGGATTGGACAGGAAATCTTTCTTTCAGCAGAAATAAGATTCCAACTTTTACGGAGTTTTCTGATGTATATGATGAGAACTGGAACTGGATGGGTTCGCAGGAGGAAACGTATGAAAATACCGATATTGCTTTTTCTCCCTCCGTTGTATCAGGAAGTCATTTCCGCTACACCCCGGTTAAAAATTTGTACATCAATCTATTTTCTAAATACGTAGGCGATCAGTATATTGATAACACCATGAGTAACGATCGTAAACTTGATGCTTACCTTGTAAATGATTTGAGTTTTACTTATGAGATCAAAAATGGTTTTTTCAATCGATTGGAGTTCACTTTTATGATCAACAACATTATGGATGTTGAATACATTACCAACGCATGGATATACAAAGGTTATCTGGGTTCTGACGGATTGGTTTCTATTGCAGATGGGTATTTCCCGCAAGCAGGTCGGCATTATCTTGCGGGTATGAGGTTAAGACTATAAACAAAGCATATCAATCAGTGGGTTCCGCATTTCTGTCAATGGGTGCGGAACCCATACTATCCTCAAAACTTTTGTGTTGGGCATAGTGCCGCCATTTATTAATCATTTCCTTCATATCGGGAGCAATATCAGAGTCGAAAAACATACTTTCACCTGTTATGGGATGTTCAAAGGCGAGTGTTTTGGCATGCAGAGCATGTCGCGGGCAGGTTTTAAAGCAGTTTTGGACAAATTGCTTGTATTTGGTGAATGTTGTACCCTTCAAAATTTTATCACCACCATAGTTTTCATCATTAAAAAGCGGATGTCTGGCATATTTGAAATGTGCTCTGATCTGGTGTGTTCTTCCTGTTTCAAGTTTACATTCCACCAGCGAAACATATCCCAGTCTTTCTAAAGTTTTATAATGGGTTATGGCATGTTTGCCGTGCTCACCTTCCGGGAAAACATCCATTACCTGACGGTTCTTCAAACTTCTTCCAATGTGCCCGGTAATGGTTCCGTGCTCTTCTTTCAGATTGCCCCATACCAGTGCATGATAAAGACGGTCTATTTTGCGATCAAAAAACATTTTGGCCAATCGGGTTTGAGCCAATTCGGTTTTTGCAATAAGAATAATACCGGAAGTATTTTTATCGATCCTGTGCACCAAACCAGGTTTTATGCGTTCGTCATTTTGCCTGGGAAGGTCTTTGAAGCGGTACACAAGAGCATTTACCAGTGTACCCGTATGATTTCCATGTCCGGGATGCACCACCATGCCGGCAGGTTTGTTGATGATCAGGATATACTCGTCTTCATAGATAACATCGAGGGGGATGTTTTGCGGAACGATCTCAATATCGCGGGGTGGGTATGCCAATACAATGGTAACCACATCCAGGGGCTTTACTTTGTAATTTGATTTTACCTGATGGTTGTTGACCAGGATGTTTCCTGCCTTGGCCGCATTTTGTATTTTGTTGCGGCTGGTATTTTCCATTCGGGAAAGCAAAAACTTGTCTACCCTTATGAGCCCTTGTCCACGATCCGAAACAAACCTGTGGTGTTCATACAACTCCTGCTCCTCATCACTATCACTATCCGGCACATTGTTCACCTTATTTTTGTCATTCAATTCTTCTTTCATGGGTAAAGTTAGTTTTAGCGGGCTATGATAAAACGAGTGCTTTTAAAAGGTTGAGCATTATGGGCACTGTTCAGTTGTATGAAATAAATACCATTGGCAAGGGCAGAAACATCAATCTCATTCGAATATGATAAACGATAAATAACCTTGCCAGCAATATCGGAAATGATTATTTCAGTGTCAGGCATGATTCCTTCATCTGAATTTTTGATGAAAAGATGCTGTCCTTTTACCGGATTGGGATAAACAAATAACTGTTCTGTTGGTTCGGAAACGGATTGGTGAGGGATGTTGCTTATGACTTGTTCTCCGAATACAGGTCTTAGCATGAGTGACCCCTTGAAAATGGATGGAGTCCATTCACCAGTGGTATTATAAAATATCTGATCTGAATTATTGTTTGATGCATCAAACCCAATATGTAAAAAACCTGAAGTGGTTTGTTGCCATCCTACATAAACAGTATCTGATACCGAAAGTGGTTCTTCAAATTCGTATGTGACAAATTGATTGATACCTTCCAAAAAATCAGGAAAATGCACTTCTGATTCATAGAGGACAATCTCCGGGTCAAGGTTTTTCCACACTTTGATCACGAAAGGTTTATTATTGACCTCATTAAAAGTAGGGTTGAAATAAATCTGAACAGCGTCCATCGTGTCTTCGGTGCTTAAAAAAAATCGTACTGCCCCTTTTGCTGAATTTCCTACCAAACCGTATCCGTTTTCGGGAGTTCCGTCATCGTAGGCAAAATAATTGTCAAAAGTTTGTGTACGGTATATCGTATCATTCCATGGCCACAGATCGCCTTGTAATCCTTCCCTGATAACATGGTAAATGGTGAATTGTCTTGCATTGGCGGGATTTTCAGGCAGAGGGTTTGGAACCACAATCGGGTTGGCATGGGGTTGATAGTTCTGAAACCCTGATTCAGCAAAAGGTGATATGTTCCATGATCCACCGGAATAATTTCGTACATTTGAACCTTGCTCATCTTCAATAAAGTATCGGTAAAAATAGTTGTAGGTAGTATTATCGAGATTGGCAATTTTTACATCAAACCTTGCTTTCAGATAGTCCTGTGGATTTTGTATATAATGATTCCACGGCATCGCCTGATATTTTTCCAGTAGTGATTGGGGTTTTTCTGCAAATGCTATATCGTAATAGAAAGAGTCTGCCATGTTTCTCCCCCTGTCTAACATGATATAATCAATATTCCAGGTGGTGGAAATTCCGGAGAAGTCCTGAGGATTTTTTAAATTAGGTTGCGGAAAGCTTGCGTAATTGCGAAACCGGAAACGGAAATCATCTCTGAAATAAACTTCATCCTCAATCATCACTCCCACAAAAGGAAAGAATGTACTATCATTTTGCATCAAAAAATCATCCAGCGATTTGCCGGTTGTTTTCCAAACACTTTCCCATTGGTCTTCTACCCATATATTTTCATCAGGGTTGGAAGGATCGGGTTTCCAATGAGCGGGTGTATGCAGAAATTGCAGTACCAGTGAATCTCTTTCTCTTGGAGGACTTCCATTGCCCTGGGGTTGATAATGAAAACTCAGCATTACACTGTCAGATGGGGAAAGAGCAATGGGATCATTTTCAAATACAGAATCGAGTCTTATGGGCTGAGAGGTTAGCAGATCTGCAGGAAACAGAAAACTCAGCGAATCTGCTGCGCCATAGATCTCACCCCGTTGATCAATAGCATCCAATGTTGCTGTACCTGCACTTTTGGGATTGATGGCAAATCCTTTGTTTACAAAAGCAAAGCTGTCGCTCCATAACCTTGCATCGGGGTAGGGGCCGGGATATGAAAAATCTTCTTTGATTGGTATTACCAGGTGATTGCTTTTATCATTCTTTTGTTGTGATGTATGCACATGCTCATGGTTCAGATGATGGTCTTTTTTTGAGATATTGTATTGCAGAGGGAGCAAAACCTCCTGCGCCTGCAAAAGGGAATTGAAAAACGAGACGGAAATAAGTAAAATAATTAATTTTAGGTTCATCAGATCTCTTGTCATGGCGGGTTTTGTTTGTTATGTTACAAACAAAGTAATTTTTAAATTATTGTATGTGTAAAGGCAGGATTCAAAAACGGAGAATTGAAAAAATGATTGTTATTCTTCCTGATCTTCCATGTCATCAACATCCTTGTACCAGATGTCAAAGGTAGTGCCTTTTACTACTTTTTCATTATCCTCTGGTTGAGGTTCTTGTTTGTAGACTCTGGCTCTTCTTTCCGGCACATTATTTTCAAAGGTTTCCCGCCCCAGTATCATAGAGTTTTGTCTGAGTATTTCAAAAACTTCTTCCGGAGACTTTCCTGTAAGGTCAGGTGTTGGAACTGCCAGGCTTTCCATCATATATTCTTCAAAGTCGAAATTTTCAGCAGAGCGATAAAAAAGATCCACTTCTTTACCTCTTTGCAGTTTTACCATGCCTGTTTCCATTCCCGGGTTCTGTCTGTAAACCCTCAGATCCTCTGATTCTTCATCATCCAGAAAAACCTCTTCTCCTATATTGAGAGATGACTGGTTGAGCAGTAAAATTGCTTCTTCGCGGGGTTTTCCTACCATGAAAGGAACGGTTACGAGGTTGCCAGATTCACCCGTACCCAATTCTAAATCAATAGCGGTTCCTTTTTCTATCAGTGTGCCTGGTTCTATGGTTCCGTTGTTGTACTTTTGTTGCAACACATTGTCTCTGGCAATGTTGGGAACGTATTCAAGTTTTCCTGCTCTCAGTCCGTAATTGTCTAAGATGGCCAATGCCTGCCTGAGAGAAAGGTCATTCAGGTCGGGCATTTCAACCATTTCGGGCAATATGGCTATTGTGGTAAGATAAACGGTTCGGTTTTTTTTAACTTCTTTGCCCGCGTCGGGATTCTGAGAACTGATGGTGCCCTTTTCGCGGGTAGAATCAAAGACAGAATCGTTGATCACCGCTCTTAGGTTATTGTCCTCTAAGATTTGGATAGCCTCTTCGGTTTCAATACCCTTCAGGTCTGGAACAGTAATGGTTTTGCCATGCATTGTGTAAATATCCAATAGTTTTAATGCAAACCAAAGAACGGCAATCGCAAAAGCAAACGCCAGAACTACATGAATTAGAAACGTTTTACTTTTCAAAAAATGAATGATACTCATAGTATAATTTTAATTTATCAAGATTCTGTGCTAAATTTTTTCCGTTTTCTTTACTAAACAGGTGAAATATTCTTCCTTTATTTGGTCAATTAATATTGGTGTAATAAAAAATGCCTGAAAAATTAGTGCATCAGACTACTTTTTTGCCCTGTCAAAATTAATAATTAATTCAGTGATACATCGTAAAATTTAACCTGTACCTAATTATGAACTATTTTTGTTAAACTCTTCTATCTTTGTTTTTATTTTACAGTTCTTTTAATAATTACATTGATTGGAAAAGAAAACTTTTGGTAAATTACTAAATGGGAGCAAATGAACGCGGAATGAACAGTATCGGCGTCCACACAAAATTATCAAACCGGGAATCTGAATAACAGAGAAATGAACCGAGTTATGACAATACTATTGACCCACACGCGGATGATTATAATTCGTAGCCTGGTAAAAAATACAAAACCTGAGTTTTGGCGAGCTCCCCCGTAACAAAAGGACGGGGCAGGCATCTGACCAACTTAATCAAATTATAAACAGATGTTTGTTTTATTGACTTTGAAAGATTAAAAATACTTGATTTTTTTAAACTGATTTAAAAACGATAGAATACATGTTAGATAAAAAAAGCAACAAACCAATGAATATTGCACTTATTGCAGGTGGGTATTCCGGAGAGTATGTGATCTCTATCAACAGTGCACGGGTGATCCAAAAAAATCTGGATAAAAAACTGTTTAAGGTTTATTTAATTGTTGTGGTCAGTGACAAATGGGTGTATGTTGACGACGAAAACCGGGAAACTCCCGTTGATAAAAACGACTTTAGTATTCAAACACCCTATGGAAAGGTTATGTTTGATTGTGCACTTATTACCATACATGGCACTCCGGGCGAAGATGGAAAATTGCAGGGTTATTTTGAGTTGATGAATATTCCTTATACAACTGCTGGTTTGTTGCCCAGTGCCCTGACCTTCAATAAGTATTTTTGTAATATTCTGGTTTCCCGCTGGGGGTTACCGGTTGCCCGATCGGTAAAGATGTCATCCATTGAAAATATTGATGTGCCGGATATTCTGGGGCAGGTTGATTTACCCGTCTTTGTAAAGCCCAACCAGGGAGGTTCCAGTTTAGGAACCACATTCGTAAAGGATGCTGACGATCTGATTCCATCGCTACAGTTATGCTTTGAACATGATCGTGAAGCTTTGATTGAAGAGTATATTGAAGGAACTGAACTTACCTGTGGTGTTTATCGTCGACGGGGTGAATTGGTGGTATTACCCGTAACTGAGATCGTAAGCAAAACGGAAGCAAAATTCTTTGATTACAAAGCTAAATATACCCAGGGTGCTGCCGATGAGATTACTCCTGCCAGAATTGATGATGACCTGCGCGATGAGATATGGCGTACAACTGCCTTTTTGTACGAAAAGCTCGAATTGAAAGGGATTTGTCGTATTGATTATATTTTCAGCAAGGGAAAATTGTTTTTTCTGGAAGCCAATATTACTCCCGGGATGTCAGAAAGAAGTATCGTACCACAACAGGCTGCTCACATTGGAATTGAATTAAAGCAATTATATACCGATGTGATTATGGAAGCAATCCGTCAAAAGTAAAACACAATGGATTGTTTACTGAGGAGGTTAACTTAACAGATGTTTCCGTAAAATTAAATGTAATTGAGTGAAAGTAAATACTCTGAGAACATTTTGATAGCTTGGTAACGATGGCTGATCTTGTTTTTCTCCTTCAGGGGCATTTCAGCAAAAGTTTGCTGGTAATTTTGCGGAATAAAAACAGGATCATATCCAAATCCGTCGTTTCCTCTTTTTTCCATGATGATCTCACCTTTCACGGTTCCCTCGAATGTAAGCTCTTCACCATCCAACAAAAGAGCTATTACTGTTCTGAATTGTGCTTTCCGGTTTGTTACATCCCTAAGCTCTCTCCATATTTTTTCTATATTGTCATTACTGTTTTTATGCTCTCCGGCATATCTTGCTGATAAAACACCGGGTTTACCATCCAATGCTTCTATTTCCAGTCCGGTATCATCGGCAAAGCAATTTACCTGATAATGATCTTTTATATACCTGGCTTTTTGCATAGCATTCCCTTCCAGCGTATTTTGTGTTTCAGGAATATCTTCGTCGCAACCAATATCTTTCAATCCTTTAACCTTTAGCGAAGGTGGCAGCATCTTTTCTACTTCCAGAATTTTATTAGGGTTTTGCGTTGCAAAAACAAGTTCGAGCATAGCAGGTAAGGGTTTTCTCAATTATTTTTTTTCGGGAGAATCTTCCAAAACTTCTGCTTCTTCCAATTCTATAAGTACAAAATTCTTCTTCACCATATCTCCTTTATGCGCATTGATCCGAATAATTTTTGCATCAAATGGTGCCAGGATAAGGTTTTTCATTTTCATGGCTTCAAGAATCATGAGTTTGTCCCCTTCTTTGACCAGCTCGTTTTCTTTTACAAACACTTCAGGGATATTCCCGGGCATAAATGCTTTTAAATGGTTGGGGTTATTGGGAGTATAAGAAGTTCTGTTTTCCTGCATTTTGTTGAGTCTTGTTTGATAGGTAACATCATCAACAACCAAAGGAAAGAACTTCTCTGGTTTTTTCTTTTTTGGGATTTCTGCTTTTTTGTTCATAGCACAGATCAATTATCAAATATCAGGTGTGAAAATGACTGTTTTTCACTGATAATTAAAGAATTTATAATTTTCAGAGACCAAATCATTTTGCCGTTTTTTTTGTCTCCAAATAGTTTCAATGACTTTTTAAAATGGAGGAATACCATGTTTCTTAGAGGGCCGAAGTTCTGATTTCTGACTGGAAACTTCCATGGCATGTACTACAAATTTACGGGTTTCATTGGGTTCAATTACGGCATCGATGTAACCATGAGCTGCTGCAACATAAGGATTGGCAAATTTTCTTTTGTACTCTTCCACTTTTTCTTTTCTGATTTTATCAGGGTCTTCTGCATTTTTAATTTCGTTACGAAAAATAATATTGGCAGCACCTTCGGGGCCCATAACAGCAATTTCAGCAGTTGGCCATGCAAATACAAAATCAGCTCTTAAGTGTCTGGAGCACATGGCAATGTAACCACCACCATAGGCTTTTCTGAGAATAACAGTAATTTTGGGTACGGTTGCCTCAGAGTAACTGTATAAAATTTTTGCGCCATGCCTGATAACCCCCGAATGTTCCTGATCGATGCCGGGCAAGTAACCAGGCAGGTCCACAAGGGTGATCAGCGGTATATTAAAAGCATCACAAAACCGGATAAACCGGGCGGCCTTATCAGAGGAGTCAACGTCGAGTACCCCTGCAAGTACCAGCGGCTGGTTGGCTACGAAACCCACTGTATCACCATTTATCCTACCGAATCCGATAACCATATTGGCAGCGAAAAGTTCCTGTACTTCAAAAAACTCACTATCGTCGCTGATCGATTTTATAACATCTCTCACGTCATAGGGTTCTCTGGGGTCAATCGGTATGATATCATCAATTTTGTATTGCCTTGATTTGGGTGCCTTTTTGGGGAATGATTCTGCTTTTTTAGTATTATTCCAGGGTATGTAGGTGACCAGTTTTTTGATCTGTGCCAGGCATTCCTGCTCACTTTCAGCATAGAAATGAGCGTTTCCGGTAATTTCAGAATGCACCCGGGCACCACCCAGTTCTTCCATTGAGATTTCTTCTCCTAAAACAGATTTTATAACTTCCGGACCGGTGATAAACATTTTGGAGATTTTGTCTACTACAAAAACAAAATCAGTCAGAGCAGGAGAATATACAGCGCCACCGGCACAGGGTCCTAAAATGACAGATATCTGTGGAACAACTCCAGATGCCAGGGTATTTCGGTAAAATATCTCACCGTATCCGGCCAGAGAATTTACCCCTTCCTGTATGCGGGCACCACCAGAATCGTTGATACCAATAATGGGTATCTTGTGATTCATCGCATGATCCATGATCTTGGCAATTTTGCGGGCATGCATAATTCCCAGTGAACCACCCGCTACGGTAAAGTCCTGGGCATAAATACAAACCGGGTAGCCATTGATAGTACCTGTACCGGTAATAACGCCATCACCCGGAAGGTGTTTTTTATCCATATCAAAATCACGTGCCGCGTGTTCCACAAACATGTCGTACTCATGAAATGAATTGGGATCCAATAAGGTAACAATTCTTTCACGGGCTGTCATTTTACCCATACTTTGTTGCTTCTCAATGGCTTTTACACCACCACCCAGCAATGCACCCTGCATTCTTTTCTTTAAATCAAGTGTCTTTTTCTTTATCGACATATGTTTATTATTTTGTTTTCTAAACCGAAATTTGCTTGTCTGTTAACTCTGGCGGTTTTTTTAAAACCGAAAAAACATTCAAAGTAATTAAAAAAAAATGAAAACAACTATTTTTTTCTTTGCAAAACTTTTTGTAAAACTGAACTTTGGGTTTTGAAACCTTTTATTTATTATCTCAAATAAAAGTGATTGACGCAGCCCTCTTGGGTGCACCGCAACATAAAATACATGGTGAGAATGTGATTACAATGCTTGATCATTGTACCAGAATTTTTTGGGTATATGATTGATGCGGATTGGTAATTTGAAGAAAGTAAATTCCTGCACCCCAATCTTTTAAATTGAGTTTGATCGTTTGCAACTCGTTGCTTTGCCCGATATATTGTTCATAAATGACTTGCCCTGATGTATTTATGATATTAAGGGATGTTTTTGTGTTTATGGGGGGCAAAATGTTTTTAATCTCTATAAAAAAGGTTCCCTTTGAAGGGTTAGGAAAAACACGAACAGATTCTGAGAGTGGTATATTTTCGTGCTGAGTTTCAATTTCTTTGAAATTTGCTTTTACCAGGGTTTCCTGAGAGGGCATTATAAAAGAATATTCTGGCAGGGTGCTAAGGATCATTCCATTCTGATCTGTCCATGAAACAAACTCAAATCCGGGATTGGGCAGTGCATTGAGCAAAACCATCTCATTTTCTGCATAATAACCAGAGCCGGAAATAACGCCGCTAAGGACAGGTGTGATTTCGAGTACCACAAAATTGGTTGTTGCATTAGGATCAAAACCATAAAGTTGATTGGTGTCTGTTTCAAGAGGATCCAGCCAGGGCTTTAAACGCACTTCGGGCTCATTGCCGTTTGCTTCCCAGTGATGACTGAATTTGCCATAATAATCGGCAAGTTGTGGATTATCGCAACTGGCTCCTCCACCGGTCAGGGTTCCGATGATAAGTCCTTTCTGGTCAAACAACGGGGCACCCGATGATCCACCTTCTGTAACGCCAAAACCCGATTCGGTCTCTGTCCAGTTTACTTTCCAGAATCCCTGCTGAAGACCACCGGTAAAAGTTTCGGATTGCAGGGGTTGATCGTAGAAAGAAATTTTTTTAGCATCTCCGGAAGGGTGATGGATGCTCACTCCTGAATCGGAAGAACGCGTGCTAAGTGTCCATCCGTTGAAATAAGGCATCCAGGTTTCCGGTACTTCATCTTCAAGAAGTAAAAGTTTAAAATCTGTACCTTCCTGCAAAAGACCTTTGGATACGAGTGTACTGCCTTCAATCATTTTGCTTTCATTCAATGTACCCGAATTTTCGCATGTCAGATATTCATAATCAAAGTAAAACTGCCATACCAGATAATCTTCTTCACTAGCATTTGTGCCACAGTGATTAGCAGTAAGAAAATAGGGTATTTGATCCTGATTTGTGTTATTCATAAGAGATCCGGAGCAGTAATGCCAGGTGTTGCCTGAGCGCAGGATAATTCTTGCCACCCCTCTTTTCTGTTTTTGCCATAAATCACCCTCCGGACAATTGATATTTACATTGCAATCGCCAGAGGTTTTTATCTGCTTGGTGCCATCGGCGGATTTTTCCGGCAGATTTGTGATATGTATGATTTGTTGAATGAGGAAATCGTTTTCTTTTTGTGTGTTAGAAAAGCTTTCATGATATTCTATGGTAAGTTCATCATAGGGTAAAATCTGGACGGAAAGCAATCCATGCGGCTGGTTGTTTTGCCGGGTAAATGCACCCAATGATTTTCGGGATTCGCGATGGTAAACAAAAAGTTTATCTCCTGCAGGGATGGAAAGGTCAGACAGGATGAAACCCATGCCCGATGCACCAGGAGAATGAATTTTCATTTGCCACAAAACAGAACTATCGGACAAGAGGTGTGCAGTGGCATTTTTTTTGAAATATTGTTCAATGTCTATCGAATATCCTGCAAGTAGGGCAGTTTCATCTTTCTCTTTTAGGTTTTGAGGGGGAAGTTTAAAAGAGTAGG
>CAZPVB010000012.1:0-43564 GCA_964589855.1 uncultured Bacteroidales bacterium | reverse complement strand
GGAGTTTACTTTTCGTAAATGACTGTTTTGAAGACAAGCCCAACGCAGCAATTGGTGTTTTTTTGCAAGCACGAATTAATCAGACTCCTTTCCCGGCTATGTAATAAAAATAATTTTACTGTTTTTTCTGATACATTTTCCGATTGTCAAATATGTTCAGTTGATCATCGCATACAAAAACCAGGTTTACCATTCAAATCCAAATCATCCAACAGACCAGGGAAATTGAATTGTCAATACAGAAAAATCAGAAATTATACCCCAAAGATAATGTCAATGGCACCATAACTCCATCATTTTGTGGAAAAAGATTTCCATTTGAGTAATGACCGATTTTCAGTTCAGTGGTAAATTCGCGCTGTTTCCCACCAAATGCACCAATACCCATATAATCATAAAAAGTAAATTTTCTTCCGGTTTGGACATTGTCTATCACCCCATCGGTTATAAACGTAGGACCTGCCACAGAATAGAAGAAATAAAGGTCTGCCGGACGGGTTCTGAGAAGAGTGAAGCGCAGCAGGGGATAGAGCGACACAGTATGAAAAATGGTTTCCTGTTGATTGGTTTTCCATCGTGATACACTGGCTCCAATGTCGAGAGCAAAAATCTTTTTGCCATGAAAAACATTTCGCTGGTAACTAAGGGAAATGCCACTCTGTACCTCCAGATGCCCGCCCCAGAAAACACTCATATCAGAAAAAAATAAGTTTGTTTTGTATCCGGCCATGTTGGATGTATAACTAAGCGTGATCTGGTTTTCAGGGAAAAAATATCCTGAATTTGCATTAAATTCAGCTTTTTCCACAGAAAGCGGACGCATGTTGTAACGGAAACCCGGAGAAAGAAAGAAAGTCTGCGGCTGTTTATGTTTATCAACCCTACTGGTGAATGCAGTGCTCAGTAGCAGGTCAAACCTGTCGTTAAGATGATATTGAAGACCTCCTCCAAATAAAAAGTGGGCATAATTGGCATCTGTAACAGCCAAAATATTATTGTGTTTAAAACCACTGCGCGTCACTACTGCCAATCCTGCCTCACCAAAAAGTGTAACTTTATCTGTGAGGGGAATTTTAGGTAGCAAGGTAAATCCTCCCACATTCATCCATATGGTGTTTCTGGATGTCTGTCCATTTAAATTATTGTATTCAACCCATAGCACAGGACGCATATAGCTGATCTGCATTTCCAACCAATCCGTAATACTTCTGCCATAAAGCATTAGTCGCACACCTGTGTTGGGCACAACAACAGATTCAACAGTTTGATAAGGCAATTCGAGTTGTAACTCAGAAAACGGATAATTGATATATCCCACATTTACACTAAAAAAAGCATCACTGATAAAACCTGGATACTGTGAACGTAAACGCTGAGCATATGTGCTACCTGAAAGCACGATCAAAAACAGAGCAGTCAGCAAAATGCTCTTCATCAATTTAGTAGTCATAGAAAGAAACATCAATTAAAGTCTGTTAATAAAGTCAAGTGTCTGATCTGTAATTACCGGGTTCAGGATTCAGGCAGTTTTGAATACCAAAGATTTTACTGGTGTAAAAAACTGTTTTCAAAACAAGAAGAATGAAGAAACCGGACATTATAGACGGACATGAATTGAAACATTCCTATTAATTTGCATAGACAAGAAATTGCCAATTGCGGGTTTGCGGTCGTTTTCAAGAAAATTGTTTCTGTAAACGAAACATAATGCATTTACAAAAGGTAAACTCGTGTTTTCAGTCATGGCAAGCATTGTACCTGACACTTACTTATGAGGCACATTTAAAAAAATAAGTTATCTTGTTGTTAGTAAGTATGTTTTGAGGTCAGGTCAGGTAGGTTTGTAATTCATTGACGCAGATCATCCATCAGGAAATGTGGGTAATGAAGCATAAAAAGGCATAGTAAAAGAAGCAGTTATAAGGTATTTGTTATTTTAAGTTTTGATAGAAAAAAATACCGGCATAAACAAAGGTGGTCAGCAAAATGCCCCTGCCGGTTTTATCGTATTTCAAGTTAACCATATAATATCTGAAGGTGAAAAGGTTGCTAAAAATACCAATGAGTAACATGGTTGATTTTTTCAGGTAGTAGATTTCCAGTTGTTCATTAACCGTGCCCCATTGTTTCATGGCACCCAGAATTAAAAGATATATTACAAGTGGCATCAAACCACCCATCACTATTCCCAGTATCCAGTTATCTTTTTTCAACATCAAAGTCCCATTTTTGCAGTTTCGTAATCATTGAAAAAGCAGTAAAATCATATTGTATAGGCACCACAGAGATGTAATTATTGGTCAATGCCCATTCATCGGTTTCATCGGTATCTTCGTGTAAGTGAAACTTGCCGGTAAGCCAGTAATAATCTTTACCTCTTGGATCTTTGCGGTGATCAAACTCTTCCACCCAGTTGGCTTTGGCCTGTCTGCAAACACGAATACCTCTGATATCTTCTTCTTTTACTGCTGGTATATTCACATTCAGGCAAGTAACCTTGTCTTTCTGATATTTCAGGATATTCAATACAATTTTTTGTATAAACTTTTTGGCGGGCAGAAAATCGGCATTAAAACTAAAATCGAGCAAAGAGAACCCAATACTTGGAATCCCTTCCATGGCCCCTTCGATAGCAGCAGACATAGTGCCACTGTAGATGACATTTACCGAAGCATTGCTTCCATGATTGATTCCCGAAACCAAAACATCAGGTTTTCTTTTCAACACCTTGTCAACAGCCAGTTTTACACAGTCAACAGGTGTTCCACTGCAACTATATTCAGCATGATTTTCTTCCAGTTTAATTTTCTCCATTCTAATGGGATGGGTAATGGTAACGGCATGTCCCATTCCACTTTGCCCTTTATCGGGCGCTACCACTACTACTTCACCCAACTCCAGCATAAAAGATATCAGGTTTCTGATGCCCGGAGCCATAATGCCGTCGTCGTTTGTAATTAGAATTAAGGGTTTCTGCATGTCTGCTTTTAAAATTAATTTATGGCAAAACTATTAAGAATTTATTAGAATCATCATTTTTTTTTACAACCTACACTTTTGTAACCCCACCCGACACAATAAATTTCATAAATTCTGCTGAGTTTGCCTCTATGGGGACAAGATTTTCTGCCGGTACGATAAACATATTCCCGGAAAAGTTATAGGAATGAGGCAGATAAACAGCCACAAATTCATTGCTGATGCCCAGAGAGTGTAGATCTTTTTCAGTAATAAAACCAAGTTTTCGGATATTGCTTTCTTTGCTTAAAACAACCATTACAGGTTCGGTGAATTTCCGCTTTTGCCCCACAAAGGCAGACAAAAGATCAGAGATGGACGAATAAACAATCTTTATGATCGGCACCCGCTCGAGCATTCGGTTGAAAAACCTGGAAAAAGGGGTTTTGATCAACACCGAACCGGCAAATCCGATGAAGGTGATACTGGAAAAAATGATTACTACCCCCAAACCGGGTATTTTTAAGGGTAGCAACCCGTCTACAAATTCAAAAAGCAAATAAACTACATATAGGGTAATGGAGATGGGGGCAATGAGCAACAATCCCTGTAAAAAATAGTTGATGATCATTTTCATGGGAGTAATCCTGTCTTTATAGGTGTTTCTTTTTTTAAATAACATTTTCAATCTGCTTATACTAAGTTTACTAAATCGTATTCTGTTCATTGGAAATCTAACCATATTTCCAGGCAATCAAAAAAACTACAAACAATTAAATCCGGAATCAAGTTAAATCTATGAGTCCACTCCGAAAACAAGTTTTCGGGAAATTCGTGAAAATTCTATGTTTTTAATTATCTGAATATTAAATATTTGAATTAGTGTCAATTCGTATAATTCGTGGACAATAAACTTTTCGGAGTGAATTCATCTATTGCATTTCATACTTATGATAACAATCAAATCACAACAACTCTTTTTCGGCAAAAAGATTCTTCATGAAAGAATGCAGTCCGGGATTTAGTATAAAAACGCCCTCCTGCACCTCAACGATCAGCGAAGCAAGTTTCAATTGTTTTATTTTGGCTTCCACCTCCGGCGGTGACATTTGCATAACACGTTCCATCTTATGATGGGTCATGGTTTTATGCAAAACAAACTGAACCATAATAACCAGATTCTCCGGAACGATATGCCCGAGTGCTGAAAGGTCAGGTTTGCGGGGTTGATCAATTACGATGCGTTGATTTTTGAATTGTTGGACAGAAGCCATCCAGGTTTGCAAACACAGCCCTACATTGCCTTTGGTGAAATTAAAATAGTTGTTGAATAGTTGGGCATAATCCCATGATCGCATCTCCTCTTCTTTTTTTCCATGGAAATCAAACTTCAGGTTACCCGCTTTATGACGCTGCATCACAATATTCTTCAGTTCTTCAGCATGAAAAGGTACACAATCAATAATTCCTAAAACATGGTCGCCAAATTTTCTTACTCTGTTGATGGTTCGGTAAGCGTCAACATTTACGGGAAGGATAAAAACAATATGCGATGTATATTTCTTCAATAAAGAGAAGATAAGGTCTATGACCACGAACCCCCTTGAAGTTTTTTCCCACCACAATTCCAGGTCTTCCAAAACGATCACGGAGCCACGCGGCAGATTCTTCAGAATTTTATCTGCGGAAACATAGCGCTGTGTTGCTTTTTGGAGCGATCTCAGGAAATCAGCTTCCGAAATACTTCCCTGCAAAGGGGGATTTACAGTAAATACTTGTCGGGTGGTTAAAAAACGATTGGTAAAATAATTGACAAAAAAACTTTTTCCGCTGTAATGCTCACCTCTTACTATTATAGCCCCATGCATTCCATTATCATGTCTTTTTATCAACCTGTATGCTTTTGAGAGTTCTTTTTGCCTTCCGTACCAAAAATCCATGAAATAGTTGTTTTTTCGCAGAAACAAATGCTGGTAATATGGAGGTACTTTTTGCAAAGCATATTTTTTCACTGACAATTGATCACTCAACAAAGGGATTTGGTTTATGGGCAAGTCATCACTGAAATTTTCCTGAATCTGGATTTCATGGGCAAAAACCACCCTTTTACTTCGGTCATACCAGATTTTAACAAGATTGTTATTCACATATTCTTTGAAGTCATTCCAGTTTCTTTCAATCCCTGCTGTTTTTTCTTTCTGCTGCTCACGTTCTTTCACATACAATTTGAGATTTTCCGCAGTCTTCAGAAATGACTTAATTTCCATCTGCCTGGCCGACTTGTTAAGGGCATTTTCAATCTTATCGTATAAATCGCGGGTCAGTTTATTATATTTATCAGAAATTTCAAGTATTCTTTGTTTTTGGTTTTGAAGAAACTCGCTAAACTCCATGTTGAGAGGCTCTTCTTTATCGCCTATGAGGGTAATTTTAATCAAACCTGCAATTTCCTGGGATTCATGGTTTAATTTTAATACTTCACGAACATAGTTTTCAATCTGGAAATTCACAGGAGCGATCAGATCGTTTTGAATTATGAAATGCAACAGCCGGGAAACTTCAATTTTACGACTATCTGCGGTTTGATACTGCCTGGCATAAAAATCGTGAAAGGATTGTTCGCCGATAAGTTCAATTGAACTGGGAACTTTACTGATGACGGCACTTATTTTCTCCTGCACATAATCTTCACTATCTTTCAAACGCCGGTTTAAACTTTTGTTGTTTCCGGTCTGAAAAGAAGGTTCTGGCAAATCCCTCTTTTTTTTCAGGCAATCAAGGGTATGATCACAAAAACTTATGATCTTTTGAGGCAATTCACTCAGTGAATAATTGTTTTCGGAATGAATTACCTCGCTGATTTGATTTTTAACATCATATAAAATGTGAGACACCTTATAACTTACCGATGCGAGTGTGATTTCAAGCATATTGCGGTTGATGATCAATTGTTGATTCTGCGACCATTTTTGGGAAAGCGCATCAAATTGATCTAAATATGTGGTCTTTCGCACTCCTGATTTTCTGGCTATGTGCAAAGGATCAGGATGCATAAGTATTTTAGAAAACTCCTGAAAAGCATCTTTAAAAGATTTTTCCACAACGGCAAAAAGAGTAGCATCTGATTGAGAGACAGAGACCGAAAGGTTATAAAAAATATCGGAAATTTTTTCTTCTTCTTCTTCAAGGGTCTCTTTGCCAAGCGTTCCTTTACTTGCCTGGATCTCCAGCTGAGAAAGGCTTTTTCTGAAAAGTTCAAAGGCTCTCTGTTGTTCCTGCAAGTATTGGAAAGTAAGAAGTCCGAATTGCTCCCAGATTTTGGTCACAAAACCATGAAAAACAACCGGAAAATATTTTAGGGCGATTTTCTGTAAATTGATACGATGCACAGTGGTTTTCCCGGAGAAAGTCTTCTTTCTCCATTTAAAGAATTTTGTGTATGGTGTATCCTGCTTTAAAATTTGCAGTTGCCCGGGTGAAAGTGTGTAGGTAACATCAGCAGGTATCGTTTTGAGGTATTCCAAAAATTGGTTGTGAAACTTTTGAAACGAAAGCGTAATAAACCACTTTTGCTCTTCCAGCAGTGTGGAGGGAAAATTTTGTAGTATTTGCTCATACCTAATAAAACTATTATTGGAGAGTTTGTAAAACACAGTTTGTCCGCTACCCGGCACAAAACCTGGTTGATTGGCGGTTGTATGAACATACTTGTTGGCAATTACATCGAAGGTTTTCTTTACCCTTTCGCCGGCGTTGTTGATGATCTCCTGATATTGCAAAAATGCTTTCTGAAACCCTTTTTTGTGCCATTCAAAATACATTACACTCACCCTTTTCCACATGTTTTTCAGGGTGTCATGAAAATGTGGATGAGTTTGCCAGTTGGGCATCATTTGAGAAGACTCAACGTTGGTGAGACCTGTTTTTTTTGTATAATTTGCAGGAATAGGAGTTAAATGAGGACGTACCTGCGAGCTTTTGATACCGATGTTAAGTTTCTTAAACTGAGTAGATGCCTTTACAAGAATCACTGTGCCAATATCCCTGCAAAGATCATTGGTTTGCTGCACAAATTCATGCTCATTTCCCTCCTCTATGTCGGGCATTCCAATAAAAATAATATCTGAGTGCAACGACTCTACCCTTACAATATCGTAGAAAGATTTTCTGTCCAATTCATTGTTAATAATAACGATCTCGGCACTGACCCTCAGGTTGCTTAACACCTCGGAGGCGAAGGTAAAGATATTGTCTCTTTCGTCGTTTACCGGATTTTCGATGAGCAAACGTGTTTTGCTTTCTCTCCAGTTTTCTGATATCCAGAGAAATTTGACCAGGTTGATGGCCAGGTTTCCGTTATTGCCCGCTCCCCGCCACCAAATATCAATTGTTTTTCGTTTGCCAAAACCTTTCTGGTGGTCAAAATCTAGGAAAAGCAGGTTCAGGTCGAGGTTGATCATATGGTTGATAAGTTTTACAAACCTGAGAGGGTCAGTACTTTCCCTTGCCCAGCCCAGTAATACGGTGTTGGGTTCCACACCTGCAAAACCATATGTTTCGGCAACATTTTTTATTCCATCGTAAAAATCGTGATAAAAATACTCTCTGGAGAAGACACCTTTATGATTCTCGCTCTCAGGGGTTTTAACGATTTGCTCATTGCGGGAGGGTATTTTTTGATTTTTATTGATGAGTTTAATATTTACCGATGTCAAAAAACCATGTTTTCCAATTAAATCGGTTCCCAGGTCAAATAAATACGGACGTGTTTGTGGATTGCCTGTAAAAAGGATGATGTTGGGGCGCCAGTTGCGATCTTCGATTCCTTTTGTGTTCATATTATGGAGCGAATGTCTTACAACGCTGCTCCACACACTTTGCCACACATCACCCAGGTCGAGTTTTTGTTCATTTTTTTTCATGATAAAGTAGGTAATCCAGATCAGAACAAAAGCAATAACCATGGAAACCATATCTATCTGCATCATGACCAGGAAGCTGAAAGCAAAACCCGTCCAACCTACCCATGCCGGCACCCTGAATGAGGGGCGGAAATCGCTGCTTGCCCAGCTTTCGAGGGCGAAGGCAAGGTTGATAAAACCATATGCTGCGATAAAAAACATAGAAACCACGCTTGCTATGGTGTTCAGATCACCCAACAAGATACCCGCCTGGGCAATAACAAAAGTGATGATCACAGCAATGCGGGGTTCGTTGTTTACTCCGTATCCTTTTTTGATCCATGAAGGTGCGAGTTTATCTTTGGCCAGTGCCTGGATAATGCGTGGCCCACCCAAAATACCACCGAGAGCACTCGATAGGGTAGCACCCCATATACCTGCCACAACCAGGGGAGAATAAAGGGCAACCTTTAACAAAAATCCTGAATCACTGATGAGCATGTCACGATCAACAAAGAATGCCATGCTAACACTCAGCCCCAGATATATAAGTAAACCTGTGAAAATAGAAAGCAATGTACCACGAGGAATAGATTTTTTCGGGTTTCGAAGATCGCCCGACATGGCAACCCCAACAGTAAAACCTGTTACAGCAGGAAAAAACACGGCAAAAATAACATCGATGGGGGGAGCACCCGAATGAAGATCAATGGATACAGCAATGGAATTTCCGGCTTCATTTACAAACAACCCTCCAAATATAGAAACTAAAGACAACGCTATTGCCGCCAAAACGAAATACTGAATATTGATGGCCAATGAGGTACTGATAAAAGCTACTATGGTGATGGTGATCAGAGTAATGGTACCAATAATCCTGTAACTATTAATGCTCATATCAAGGTTGAGAAACTCCCTTACGCTATCAATTGCCAGAAAACTTTCGGCAAAACCTACAATGTACAGAGATATGCTTAATGCGGTAGCCAAAAATATAGTAGCTCCAATGGCACCACCCATGGGCAGACCAAGGCTACGGGAAAGCATATAATAAATCCCGCCCGATTTAATTTTTTTATCGGTAGCAATAGAAGACAGACTCAGTCCGGTGGTAATAGATATGATGTGGGCAACCAGTATGATGCCCACAGTGTAATACAGACCCGCCTGCCCCACAACCCATCCAAGGCGCAGATACATGATCACACCCAAAATGGTTAGCACTGAGGGGGTAAATACCCCTCCGAAAGTTCCAAATTTTTTACCCGGTTCCATATTATTAATAGATAATTATACTTTTCTTTGATGGATGATTTGGATTCTTTTTTCAGGCACCAAAATTTTAAAGGAAAAATATGTAATGATAGTTCAATAAGAAAATAAGTTTGATAGTCATCTGTTTATAATTTTATTAAACAGGTCAGATGGAGCTTGCCCAAAACCGGGTTTGTAATTTTCTCTTTGTTGCTAAATTACAATCATCCGCGTGTTTGTCAAAACTATTGCCATCGCTCGGTTCAACAGATTTGCTTTTTTTCATTTTTCAGGGTTCAAAAGGATAATAAATGCATTTGACAATGAAGTTCCCATCGGGGAATGAATTTTTCTCCACATACAATCTTTCTTCTGACAGGTCAATTACGAACCAGGTTTCCTGGGCCTGTTCCAGAAAAATAGTCCGGTCATTTCTCAGACTCCAGAAATCAGTTTTAGATGGTCCTATTTCCACATAGCCTTCTTCATAAAAGATGGTTGGTGCATCCAGATCAATGTTTCCGGCACCAGGTTCAACCACCTGGGGTATCCCCCATGGTGTGGAAACCAGCAAATCTACATCAAAAATAAAATCCTCCTTGTTATCGCAGCGGCAAAGTACAACAAGAATGAAGATCAATAGTATTTTCAGATAACCATGTTTCATATTGAAAGGGTATTTTAATATAAATGTTACCGGTCAATAATGATGATTTCCACGCGCCGGTTTCTGCTTCTGTTATTTTCATTGTTATTGGGTGCAAGGGGTTGCGAATCACCCAATCCTTCAACCTCAATATTGCTAAATCCGTTCTCGATCATATAATTTCTTACTGCCGATGCTCTTTCCTCTGAGAGTTGGTTGTTTTCCAGGTGCTCAAGCGGATCTGCATGTCCTTCTATACGTATACGTACATTGGGATTTTGTTTGAGTTGTTCAATAAGCCGGTCGAGTTCGGGCAATGCTTCAGTGGGTATTTCGCTGCTTCTCATATCAAACTGCAAATTATTGAGTTGAAACCTGGCCCCCAGCGTTATTCTTTCGAGCAGCACATCTCTTTCCACATCTTGTATGGTAAGAAACTGATCGAGGATAAGTCGCTGAGAGTTCATCCAGTATCCATTGGCCGAAACGATAAGTACATATCTTTCACCGGTTGAGAAGCTAGTACTGTATCTACCTGTAGAACGATCGCTAACCGTACTGGCAATGATATTTCCTGTTCGGGTATCCACCACTTCCACTTCAGCCCTAACGGGTTGCAGAGAATTTGCATCTCTTACCAGGCCAGAGAGGTTGGTTCGCCCCATCCGTCTGATCTCTGAAGGAGTTTCTGTGACCTCTGGCGGGGTAAACTCAATGCTTCTCCTTATTTCATCAAATACAAAAGTAACTTCAAACTGCTTAAAACCATTAAGATCAGCGCGGAAGTTGTTTTGACGCAGGGTAAAATGTTCCTGGAAGATATTATTTACAGAAACGATATAACTATCGATACTTGGCACATACATTTCAAAATTTCCATTGCTATCGGTAAGGGTTGAAACGGATCGCCCCTGACTGTCTGTGGCAGTTATTTTTATATTGCCCAGTTCAATGCGCCCCAGGTTCGATAATTTGCTGCGGTTCATTACTATTTTACCGAATATCCTGTTCCTTTCCAGGTAGGGTATAAACCTAGTCTTATCCTCATTTACATTGATAATGAATTCATTTTGATCGGGGAAAAATTTATCCTGCTCTTTACCCATATTTTTCAGTTCAATGCGGTAAAGTCCACGGGTAAGGTTTTCATATGTCACTTCACCTTCCATACCTGAAAGGAGTTGCGTCGAAACCATCGTACCCGGATAGTTATAATCAACATCAAAATTATCATATTCAACAGGTTCGAGACTGGTAATGCTTACAAGTATATCTTTTACACCCGGCTCGTTAAAGTCCCTTCTGAGGTTGCCATTTTGATCTTTGAACAGATTAAAAGTAAGATCATAATATTTTACGCGGGGCTGATTCCAGTTGAATTCTTTCACCAGTCTAACTTCAAAGTAATTGTTGGAATAGGAATATCTGTCGTCTGTAAGTTGATCTGTTGTTAGCTGATAGGAAAAGGTATTCAGCAAATGGATGGTAAAATCATTTTTAAGATAAATATCGAGTTGATTATTGATGTTAAAGCGGTTGGTTCTGAAACCAAAATCGTAGAGCAGCCCTACGCGCGATGTAAGTTTCATAATATCCTTGTAAACAAAACGTTCCAGGTATGGCATCACCCTTATGGAGTGAGAGGAGATATTGTAATAAAACTGAGAGATTTCCTGGTTGACCGAGAAAGGTCCATAAAAATAATTGACATAAGCACCCCAGAAATCCTTTCTGAGATTCATACTCAGATGTGTATTGAAAATTTCTTTGGGTCTGGATTGAAGATTAGCGGTAAAAAGATCTGATTGAGGTGTTGAAAAACGGGTAACAAAGGTGTACCCCAATGTGAGGTTTGGGCTAAAGTTCAACCCGTTTCCATCATGAATTCTGCCGCCTACATTCAACTTGGCAGCATTGGTAATGAATGAATCGTCTTCCTCAAAAAGGAAAAAGATATTGGTATTTTTTCTTTCGAAAACAGGACCGGCATAAATACTCAGGTTATTGTCCAGAATCCTTCTGAGGAGCAAATTAGATTGCAGGTGTTGGGTATATCTTTGATCGTTAATACCCTGGTCTGATTCTACAAGTGGCCGGTAACTGTGATCATTCAGGTTGTATTCAATCTGGAATTCATCAGAGATAGGATGAAAGATTCTGCCGTTCAGACTGTGTCTTCCTGAATAATGTCCGTAGTAATTAGAAGAACCATACTGCTCCCGGAGTCTGATAACGGTATTGTTGATCTTACCGTAATACTCCAGGTTTAATCCATACCCCAACAGACTGTTGTTGTTTTGGTTATAATTTACCTGGCTAATACCCGTATTGATTCGCAGTGTGTGGTTGGCGAATAAATTGAGAAAAGCACCTGCCCCGCCAACATGTGCTATGTTATCAAAAACATCATTGCGGCTATGGGCATAAAAGGAAGAAAGGTGCCAGGGAGTAATACTTTCCTCAACAGTGGCAGCATAGTTGGTAATGGGTCTGAATAAATTCCGGCTACCCATTACCGATAGTTTCAAAGCATCAGCAAATTTGTATGAAAATACGCCACCCTTACCTCCTCCGAATTTGAGATGTTGAAAAGAAACATCGCCAATGGTAGCATTCATTTTAGGAGTATTGTATTCCAGTCGTGTCCGGGAATATCTTAATAGCTGGTCGGAAGGACCTGCACCATAGCGATAAAAAACATAGTTCAGGTCTCTGTTATCGGTAAAAAGTACATTCCCCTTTACCCCGCCGGCAAGATTAGCGGGTTGATTGCTGAGCAAATTCTGGGCTGCTATTTCGGCCACAAGCATCTTTTCTGATTCGGGAATCATATACTTGTATGTATTGGAAAGTTTGTTGAACCAGAAAGAAGTGGCAAATTCATAATCTTCTGTATATCCCTCAAGGTCGGCACGATACAAACTACCCGCGTAAGCCACATCTCTTTCATTGAGTTGTACTGGTACTGTTACCGTTGTATCCGATTTTGCATTCACCATTATATCCATGGCAAGCACATTTTCTTTTTCTCCCTGCAGCAGGATATTATTTGTACTTCTGAAATTGAGATAGACCAATTCATTGACATTTCCCCTGTTGGAGAGCAAAAATGAAAACTCTGTATTGCCCGTTTGTTGATCAAAAAACGAAACCCTTGTCAGGGGTCGAAAACGTAAATCAGACTTTTTGGGAATCTTAACAAAACAATAAGCATTGGTGTAGGTATCTCCATTTCTGTCGGTAACCGCTGCAATCAAAGAGTATCCGATCTCTCCCTCTACCTCCCTGGAAGGCGCTGCCCTTACCGGAATCAAAACAGAATCGGAAGGTTGAATATCATAAGACAAGGTTTCGGTATCCATTACTGACCATCCGACCGGTACATTGATATCAACAAATACAGTTTCTTCTGCTTCGCCCATATTTCTGATTACCAATACATTAAAGAAGGATCTCCCGGATTCTATGATTAGGTTTGTTTTGCGGAAAGAGGCATCAATAAAGGGAGCCTGCTGGTCAAAAGAATTCAGATTTTGGGTGAACGCCCCGACCACAGGAAAGAGAAATCCAAGAAGTAGAAAAAAACGTCGGATGATCATGGTCTTAAAATGTTCACCATTAAAGCTTGGAAAGCTTGAATTCAACGTCTACAAAATAATAATCAGGTATTTCACCCAACAGAGGAGAATCCAATCCAATGCGGTAACTAATATAAAGTTTGTTATCTGAAAAATCTCCCTGGGGAGCACCCGAAACAAGGGTAATATAATTGTTTTCAAGATTTTGTGCGTTTGGCTCTACAAAAGCCCCCAAATCATTTTCTCCACCGGCATCATAAACTTGTACCTCAATAGTTTCCAATGGCAAGGTATTTCCATAATCGCCATTTAAACGTGTTGAATTGGCTTTAAACTCAAGTTTCCATTCCGCTTCATCATCGGTGTCGTCAGTAAAAGTGATGGCAATACGTGTCCAGTTTTCAAAACTTATACCTTCCTTATATTTTTCGAGTGAATTAAAATTCATTTGCACATATCCACCACTTTCTACCAAAATATGAGAATAAGGATTTTGCGCTTCGCTTTTTTGGTTCAACAGAACCAGGCATGCAAAACAAAAAACAGACAGCGATCGGTTGTAAAAGAATCTTATCATTATATTTTTCACAAAATACAAGACACCTAATAAATGTATAAATTCCCGGTTTTGCCGGGAATTAAAGAATAACTGCAATCAGAAAGATTTATTATGAATCCAGCGGCAGTTTGTATCTATCTAATGCAGAGAATCCTTATCAGGGATTTACGGGTTGCAAAATCAGAAATACATTGGTGGCATATCGGTCTGCTGCAATCCCCTGGGACAATATACTTCCTCCATTCATTGTTCCTTCTCCGGTTCCACAGCGCCAGTGAATCGTAAAATTATTCTGATTGATATCTCCGGCATTGGAATTGGTTCCGTCATATCCTACCAAAACAGTTCCTGCTATGTTGTTCAGAGGAACCGGAGCACCAGGGTCATCGCTGGTAAAAACCAAATCACTGAATCCTCCATCACTGGTAATATGATACCCGATGTTATCAAGATCCATGGTATTAGATCCGGTAGCATCGTCTGTACCAATTAATTCGCTATTCTCTGAATACATGTTTACTTCCCAGTTAACCGAGGAAGCAACATTAAACTTTGTTTGATAGGCAGCACTGGTAAATATGCCATTCTCATACTCTTCAAGAGTATTGAAATTAAATTCAATATTGCCTCCGGAGGTAACATTCAGACGAAGGATTGAATTCAATGTCACCGCTACAGGGATTACTGCCCTGTCGTCAATTCCCTGTGCAAATGAATTGACGGATAAAACCGTTGAGACAAGAACTAAAAGAAGTAATTTTTTCATTGATGTAAATTTTATTATTAAAAATGACAAATGATGAAGTATCCATAAATGATTTGATGGTTGAATACCACCATTCTGAATATGTCATCTGATTCGCAGAGGTTAGTAAAATAAAAAAGGTTGCTGGTTAAAAAACGTTTTCAAAAAAACAATACTAATTTGATTATTCAAATATACGGAAAATAGGAAAACAGGTTATGAATCCATGTTTTTTTCCGAAAAAAACAGGTGATTTTACGCAGAAAAAAGGTTCAGCAATGAAAATATTAGCTCAATTTGAAGCCAATAACCAAAACATCATCTATTTGATCTTCATCACCCTTCCAGTGAGCAAATTCTTTTTCAAGGATCATTTTCTGCTCATCCATGGGTTTAGGATGGATCTTTTGAATCAATTTCTGAAAGTTTCGCAGGAGAAATTTTCTTCCTTTCCCGCCACCAAACTGATCTGTAAATCCATCGGTAAGAATATAAAATACAGTTGGATCTGAAAAACTAATTTTATGCGAAGCAAAAGTACGATGTTCTTCTTTTTGAATACCTCCTATAGAATACCGATCACCTTTGATAATAGATACTTTGCCGTTTTGCACATAAACCAACGGGTTGTTGGCACCTGAAAAATCGAGTGTTTTGGTTGCAGGATTGATCACACACAATGAAATATCCATACCATCCTGATTGGTGCCTTCATCCTGCTTCAGAATTTTTCTTACACCCTGGTGCATTTTAGAAAGGATTCTGTCGGGGTGAGTAGTACCGGTTTGGGTAATGGAATCTAACAAGTTGTATCCAATCATCGACATAAATGCGCCAGGTACTCCATGTCCCGTGCAATCCACAGCGGAGACCAGAAATTTTTCACCTTCTATTTCCAAAGCAGATCCATTTTTACTGAATTCTCCGAATCCCCCTTCATGGTGCTGCAAAACCATGGAAGATTTTTTCTCTGCAAAGCTTCCAGAATCTCTGAACCAGTAAAAATCACCACTTACCATGTCAACAGGTTTGAAGAAGATAAATGAATCTTTGATAAAATGATTGATATTTTCCAGTGGAGGAAACAAGGCTCTTTGTATTTCCCTGGCATAGCTGATACTTTGAGTGATCCTGTAGTTCTGATCTTCAATTTTAACAAATGCCTCTCTTAGTTTTTCGCTGGTAAGTTGTATTTGTTTGTTTTTCGTTTCCAGTTCAATATTGGCTTTCAAACGTGCCCTGTTGCTACGGTACATGATAATAACCAACACAAGAACAAGGAAAAGACCGATTAAAACAGAGTAGATAACAAGTTTCTGAAAATTTTGCAGGGCACGTTGCCGCTCAATTTCTGCTTCCTGCAATTGTCTGTCGGCTTCGAGTTTTTGGATGTTAATAGATTGCAGGCTATCTCTCTGGCGGGCAATGGTAAGAGAATCTTCTTTAGATTTTACCACCAGTGATATAGAATCTTGTTTTTCCTGAAAGATCATCTGTTCCAGTTGTACTTCAAGTTCTCTGGCTCTGGCTTCTGCTTTCAGGCGCAGTGCTTCAACCTGGCTTTGCTCCTGCCGCTCTTGCATTTCTCCCACAATTGATTGCTGGCTTTGAAAATCACGACTATCGCTGTATTTTCTTCTGAACTCCTCAGATTGAGCAACATTTCCGATTTGGTCATAACTCTCGGAGAGTTGCTTATAGATATTTGGCACAACCGATTCATAATCATTTCTTTGAGCAATTGAGAGTGCTTCTTCCAGCAGGCGGATGGCTTCACGATGATCGTTTTTTAAACTTTTCACGTAAGCAAGATCAACAATACCAGAAGAAATACCCTGAGGGTTTCTGATCTCACGTTGTATTTCAAGGTTTTTTTCAAAAGCAGTTTCAGCGCCCTCCAGGTCTTCTATATCAAGATAAATCAAACCTACATTGCTGTATATAACGCGAAGATTATCCCAATCCTCTATTCTTTCATAATGTTCGGCAGCCTGCATAAAAGATCTGGCAGCATCTTTTTCCTTTCCGTTTTCCCAATATAAATATGCAGTCTGATTCAGGTAAAGAATCGCTGTTTCGTATTCCTGGCGGTTGGTATA
Organism: uncultured Bacteroidales bacterium; assembly: GCA_964589855.1. GTDB lineage: Bacteria > Bacteroidota > Bacteroidia > Bacteroidales > UBA7960 > SKVR01. The sequence continues at coordinate 26,824 of CAZPVB010000012.1, read as the reverse complement.
GTACCGAATGAGTTCTTCGTTGGTCTCAATTTGTTCACGAATGCGCGGACTAAGATCATCGTTCTGAAAAGCAGCAAACAAAAAAGAAAATGCAAAGATGGCAAGCATCAGTCCTAAGGCAAATTTTCTTTTCATCCAGCCCAAAACAATCCACCATCGCCAAAACAAAATGCCCCGAAGATGATGATTGAAGAAAAGTTTTGTATTTTTGCAGATACTCAAAATCCTGGCAGTTGAATTTTTAATGAAAGACTTATTGATTGTTATTTATTGTAAAGCATTTCTAATTATAAAATAAAATCATCATAGGATGAGTTTACATACAAAAGAATCATCAACAAATCAAGTAGTACGAAAAACAAAATACCAATTACATATTTATTTTCACGTTAAGCAAATTTACAATTAAATTTCACACAAATCGAAAGGTTTGTTATCATAACCCTAACATTAAGTTATATAATCGAGATATTTTTGACAACCCATATTTTTATCTAAATTTGTGCAGATAAACCAAGAATCAGCACCGAAAGATAAGCAACATATTTGCTAATCAAATATAAACATCTGTAAAAACAGCAAATAGATTGCACTCTCGCTGCAAAAGCAGATTCAATATTCAACGGATTGAATGCATTTACTGTATTGTGAAACAATGATTTGTTTTTGAGCGTAAAATCGCTAAACCCGTCATTGAATAACTTTTCAACAATTACCATTAAAACTCATGCAAAGAATAAACATCCTCCCGGTTTTTTTATCAACATATAAAAGTTACCTTGTTACCATTTTCCTGATTTTCTCATATACCTGCTCCTACGGGCAGGATATTGAGGTGGCACCTGCCCGCATCAATTTCAATGCGCAACCAGGAGAAGGACAAACGCGCACCGTTACGGTAAAAAACCATGGCAACAAAAAGGAAACCATCACACTGCGCATGTATGATTTTCTGGTCAACAGAGAGGGAGAAATTGAAACGCTTCCTGCTGGTTCCACACGAAACAGTATTTCAAATTGGGTGAATTTGAATCCTACATTCCTTGAATTGCAACCCAGTCAATCGGGTACTGTGCAAATCAACCTTCAGTCCTCATCGGAAGATTATAGTGCCAAATGGGGCATTTTAAGTTTTACCAGCACAGTTGAGCAAACTGCTTTTACCGCCGACCAGGAAGTACAAACAGGTCTTAGTTTGATGGGACGGATTGACATATACCTCAATTACAACCCATTAACAATGGAAGCACACCGATTGGAAATCAACAGATTGCAAGAGGTTGAAAGTACACAACCCGGAGAAAGAATGTTTACTGTAAACATAGAAAACACAGGTGAGCAAATAACCAATGCCAAAGTTTTTCTGATCGCTTCTCAATTGGAAACAGCCGAAGAACACCGTTTCAAAACCACAGAAATTAATGTTTACCCCCAATCGATCCGAACCGTTTTGCTCTCGTTTCCAGAAGATGAATTGCCGACAGGTGAGTATTCACTTGCCGCCATCATTGACTATGCAGGCAGTACATCCCTGAAAGGCACCCAAATAATCATCGATGTTGAATAACCATTACCCTTTCATTATTTCACCACACTTTTACCCAAAATTCCTGCTGGTTTGCTTGCTGACATTTATTTTTACATGCTTTGCCAGTGGACAGGAAATATTCACCGTTGACAATACCTACGAAAACGGAAAAAGAAAAGAACAATACCAGGCTTTTCTGAACATCCATGGCGATACAGTGAAACAGGGTCATTATGTTTACTTTTTTCCTAATGGAAACAAAAGACAAGAGGGTCATTTTCAACACAATATGCCCGAAGGCACATGGAGTACTTTTTATGCCTCAGGCGAACTGCATCAGATTATCAGTTTCAAAAAGGGACTGAGAGAAGGGGAATTCACCGCCTATTACCCTTCAGGAAAACTACTTCAAAAAGGATCATACCACAACGGAGATCTTCAAGGTTTTTTTTACACATTTTTTCCCGACGAACAAGTAGAAAGCAAAACAAATTTTGAAAGGGGTGTACAAACCGGGTTTGGTTATTTGTATTTTGAAAATGGGAGTTTATACCGAAAGACCAGGTTAGAAAACGGCATAGAGAATGGTGTGTGGGAGGAATATCATGATAATGGCGCCCTGCACTATAAGGGAAGAAAAATCAATGGAGCATACACCGATACCTTGCACGTGTATTACAAAAACGGAAATTTCAAAAGGATTGGTTATTACCAGCTTGGAAAATTAAACGGCTTCTACACATCCTTTCATCCCAACGGAGTAATAATGTCGGAAGCTGAATATGAACGTGGGGAATTACATGGTTTGTATACCGAATATTACCCGGGCGGACAGAAAAGTAATGAAGGAAAATACATCAGAAACAAAAAGGAGGACACCTGGCAAACCTGGCATGAAAACGGTGAAATATACACAGTTGGAAAATTTGAAAACGACAAACTGGAAGGGATGTGGAAAGTTTATTACCCCGGTGGGCAACCGAAACAAACCGGGAGATACAAAAATGGGGTTCCCGAGGGAGAATGGAAATATTTCTATGAATCGGGCAACCTGAAAAAAAAGGGACGTTATGAAAACGGATACGAGGAAGGTACATGGTACTTTTTTAAAGATCAGGATCAGGAAACCATCATACAACAAATAACCTACAAAAAAGGGAATGAGCAATGAATAAAGTGGTGACACAGGTCAAATAAAAAAACCATTCCGGAAATGACCAGAATGGTTTTGGTTTTGCTTTATCAGCAAAAACCCATCAATTACTTTTCAAAACACTAAAAACAAATATTTAAATCTCCAACATTTGTTTTCAATCAATATCCTTTCCGCTGGTGGATTTTCCAAATTCATGTTTTTGAACAATCCGGGGAAAATGCAGAAAGAACTATTTTTATTCTTCCTTGGGCGTTAATACAATACCAGGCAACAAATAACCCATAGCACCTCCCCATAACATAGTAAGGTAAGGATTTGACTGAATGGGACATCCACCACCTTCAATATTGCAACCCACAGTGGCATAATATGCATATCCACCAACAACACCCACAAGGGTAAATATGCCAATAATCCATAAGTACTTGCTTTTAGCAATGTTACCTTTTACAACCTTTTTTTCTTCTTTTGCGGTGTTCATCTGTTTATAATTTTATTAATCCGGTCAGATGCCTGCCCCGTTCTTTCCTTACGGGGGAGCTCGCTAACAATACGATTTTACTTTTTGCCATGGTGCGCAATCGAATCATTCTCGTTTGTATAAAAAGTATTGTCATGGCTCGGTTCATCTGTTTATATTTTCTTCAACTAATGTATTGAGCAAATAAACAAAAACCCGTAAAACATTTAAAATGATCTACAGGTTTTTGATCATAAACAACGAAACTTTTATTGTTCGTTTTTAACTCCTAAAACATCCTCAATTGCTTTTTCAATGGCATTTTTGGGCAATGCACCCGCAGCCATTTGAGGTTGTGATTCTTTAGGCACAAAAAGAATGGAAGGGATGCTTCTGATACCAAATATGGCACTAAGATCTTTTTCCTGCTCAGTATCTACTTTGTAAATATCAAGTTTCCCGTCATATTCCTTAGAAAGTTCTTCCAGCACAGGGGCAACCATTTTGCATGGTCCACACCAGTCTGCATAAAAATCAATGATACAAGGTTTGTCACCTTCAAATTTCCAATCTTTGTTATTCTCGAAATCAAAAACTTTTGTTTTAAAAGTTTCCAGTGTTAAATGTTCCATAATGGATAATTTTGTCTGTATAAATTGTGTAAAAAAGTGAATTCTAATGGAGTTACGAAAAAGGAAACGTTAGTGTCGGTTTAATGTTCAGTGCAAAACAAGTGATACATAATATATTGATAAACATTTGATTACCAATTACTTTAGCATTCACACACTAACCTTTAAGTCAACTTATTACTAATGGATGATTGGTCGTACCCCCAAAGCACCCAAATTATAAATGGCTCTCGATGGCTGCGATTAGTGTTTCTTTTTGCTGCACCCCCACAAAACGTTGTGCCACTTTGCCATCTTTAAAGATGATGAGTGTAGGGATGTTTTTCACATCGTAATTAACGGCTGATTGTGGATTGTCGTCAACATCCAGTTTGGCAATTTTTGCTTTGCTACTTATTTCTGTGGCAACCTCATCGACGATGGGCCCCTGTATACGGCAGGGCGGACACCAGGTAGCCCAAAAGTCAACCAGCACAACACCCTCTGAAATGGTTTCATCAAACGCAGCATCGGTAAGTTTGAGTACCTGACTGTCTGTAGATCCTGCTTCAGAACTTGCATTTGAAACGGAGGCACTGTTGTTGGCAGTTCCATTTCCTTTGTTAAAGATCATAATACTGCCAATCGCCACTGCTATAACAACAACGGCAATTTGTAACGGACGGGTTTTTTCTACCCAGGTTGGAGTTTTCTGTGATTGTTTTTTCTTAGTCATAGGGATGAAGTATTTAAATTTGATTATTTATTTTCAAAGTTCTTTTTCAACAAGTGAAGTTACAAAATGTTTTGTAACTAACAAAGACTACCATGTCATGCAAAACTTTTGCAAATATATGCATATATCTAAATATATAGATGTTATTTAATGTTAACCCAATTTATTCATATATTACTGATATACTGGTAATTAAAAATCATACGCGGGCAATTATCATTCAACTAACCGTGATTTATTTCCGAACAGGTAATTACACGCAATTACAATCAACATTTTTTGGCGATATTTGCTTTGTTACAGAAACCATGCAAAGATTTAAGAGCAACATCTTTTGTTTTGTTTGTATAAAGTCTTTGCAAGAAAACATCAAATACTACGTTGCTCTTGTTTTTAATCAGTCATTTAAGAAAAGTAAACCTTTTAGATTCAAAAACTTCGAAAGTCTTGTCTTTAACATTTTCTTTTCAAAGACGCAGAACAGGTTAGTTTTCTTGCGGACACTAAACAGACGATTATACAACCAGAACCTGACCCGGAAAAAGCGGGATCAACCAACTTATAAAAAACAGATTTCTGGTAGTTAAAAAGTAAATTTATCCATGTTATAGAATCTATTAACAAAATTATTAACGGCAGAAAAGCAATCCAATTGTTCCAAATAAAAATTGAAGAAAATGAAGAAAAACAGGTTAGTTCGTCAAACCCGTGCAATGCTCCTTTTGATCCCGGCCGTAGTATTTTTTGCCTCATTGTTGCAATCCTGCGATGAGGAAGGAAACCTTGTACTACCCCTCACAGAAACAGAAGTAGCCAATGGTTTGAAAGAAGCGTTGAAAGTAGGCACAAACAATTCGGTTAAAGAAACAAACCAGTTGGATGGATATTACGGTAATGATAAAATCAAAATACCCTGGCCTGAAGAAGCTTCGGGGGCTTATTCCTACATTGAGAACAACATGTCTTTGATACAGCCATTGCTCGATGAGGTGGTACTGCTCATGAACAGGGGAGCAGAGGAGGCATCTGAGAAGGCGCGTCCTATCATCACAGATGCTATTGTGTCCATGACCATTTCAGATGCGTGGAACATCCTCAACGGAGAGGATGATGCTGCCACCCAATATCTGATTGACAGAACTTACAACTCACTATACGAAGCTTTTTTGCCGGAAATAGATGCTGCCCTCCAAAGTGTTGGTGCCACCACCGTTTGGACACAGATCACAACTGCATATAATCCGGTAGCTACCATTTGGCCTACCATAAATCCTATAGAGACCGATCTTTCCCGCTACGCAACAGAAAAAGCACTCGACGGTTTGTTTGTTTTGATTGCTGAAGAGGAATTGAAAATCCGCACCGATCCACAGGCAAGAATCAACAATTTGCTCGAAAGGGTTTTTGGATCGCTCGATGATTGATAATGAATTATATTCTTTCCAGATAACTGATAATCAGCAACCAATCCGAGGGTCTTCGACCGCTCAAAGAGTTTTCAGACCCGGCTCATCTATTCGATTCCGGCAAAATGTTTCATAAACTGAACCCGTTGAAAGACAGCAGGATTATCAGACTTTTTATGACTCAGTTTTCCTCTGAACTGATCCACTCTTTCAAAACTGTTTTTTTCCATCCAATTCTCAAATTCATTCAGAATAGAAGTAATCTGGTTAAATCCATTTTTATACAACGTACTACATATTTGCACGGCATTGGCACCAGCGAGAATTTGTTTCACCACTCCCTCTCCGTTGTGAATACCTGTGGAGGCACAAATATCTGTTTGAATGCGGTCTGAAAGAATGCCTACCCAGCGGAGGGAAGTAGATATCTCGTGTGGTGTGCTGTAAAGGTTTCCTGGTTTCACTGCAAACTTTTCCACATCAATATCAGGATTATAAAACCTGTTGAACAATACCAATCCATTGATGCCGGTCCAGGATAACTTTTTGATCATTTCTGCCAGCCCCGAAAAATGGTAAGATATTTTGAGTGCAATCGGAATGGTAACTTCTTTTTTCACTTTTTCCACAATTTCAAAATATACCTTTTCGTATTGTTCGCCCTTGGCTTCAATATCGGCAGGAAGCAAAAAAACATTTAACTCCAGAGCATCCGCACCTGCATTTTCGATTTCTTTGGCAAACTCAGGCCACTCTTCGGAAGTAACACAATTGATACTTGCCATTACAGGGATGGAGAGTTTGCTTTTGGCGCGCCTGATCAGGTTAAGATATTCTTCCAGATTGTGCGATCTTGCATAATTTCTGATATAATCATCTGCCTCAGTATAGGCATTTTGCATGTCTTCATGTGAAAAAACTTTTTTGATCTCCATTTTGATCTGCTCTTCAAACAACGACTTCAGAACAATTGCAGAAGCCCCTTTATCTTCAATGGTTACAAGATTATCTAATGTACGGGTCAGTCCCGAGCTTCCCACAATAAGGGGATTTTTTAGTTTTAAACCCATATAGGTTGTTGACAAATCAATCATATTTTATATCTTTTTTTATCTTTGATTAATGATAGGTTGAAAATATTTGCAGGGTGATGTTTTTCTGCGTATCAAAGCATCGGGTTAAACATGAAAAATATTTAGAACAGAAAATGCAGTTTATGAAAGAACCTTTGTCAGACTAAAATGCAGAATCTCATTTTTTTCTTTAACAAACCTACATAAAATTTGAAATACTTATACATTAAACAGCAAAAAAAGTTTTTCAATGATTTGTTTCTTCATACCAATGATGGTATCCTTGATCTTTTGATTCCATATTTTGCGGTGAGAACCCCCGGGATTTTAAAGTCACCCGATCATGGCAGAAAAAAAGAAATAAACGATTTGAAGAAAAGATTTTCAGACCATTATCAGGAAAACATAAAACAAAATGCTGATTAGAGAGTTTTAAAGCATACATTCAGTCAGAAAAAAACCCATATAACACACAATAACATCCATGGAATCTCTGGAAAAACAAGCATTAAAAAAACACACGCCACCACAACCCGGAAATTTAAGAAGTTTGGTTCAGCCCCTGTTACTTGTTTTTTCCAAAGCAGTTGCCAATCTTTATCCTGCCCGACAGTATTACATTGCCTACAGCATACCTGGTGGCGTATATGGTTACTTTAAAGATCATAAACTACACATTTCTGAACTAGAGAAAATAAAGGCCGAGATCAAGAAGCTGATCAATCAGAAAAGGGATTTTGTACAACAACGCATGCCCAAAGAGAAAATTCTGCGGTATTTTGATTATCATAACCGTCCCGACATACTGGAGTTACTTTACTCGCACAACAGGGAAACCGATGAAGAAATGCATTTGGCGGAGTTTGACGGAGAGGGTGAATTGTTTTTGAGCAGAATAAATGAGCACTACGAATTGCTTAACAACTTTCAGTTTTTTAAATACAAGGATGGTTTTTTCCTGATAGCAGACCCGGTTTTTTATGAGAAGGTGATGCCCCGAAAACTGCAGATAAGCAAATACCTCAAACGGTTTTCCGAATCAGAAGAAAACATGAAGCACTTTGGCATTGAAAATTTCGCACAGCTCAATGATGCCATCACCAACGGGGAGTTACCGGAATTTATCAAAATTTCGGAGGCATATCAATCCAAACGCATCGGAAGGATTGCTGATAATATTGTAAGTCATCCGCTTAAACCCCGTCTCATTTTTCTTGCCGGTCCCACATCATCAGGTAAAACCACTTCGGCAAACCGTTTGGCAATCGAGTTAAAAGTACTGAAAAAAAGGGTTTTAATCATTTCTTTGGATAATTTTTACCTGCCTCATGAAAAAATTGTTCCAGATGAAGAAACCGGCATCAGGAATTTTGAACGCATCACTGCACTCGACCTGCCCCTTTTTCGCGATACCATACAACAACTATTGTCGGGCAATCCTGTAAACATGCCACGTTATCATTTTGATGGCAAAGGAGCCATCCCCGAACCGAAAACCACCACGATAACCAAAGACACCTATGTGATTGTGGAAGGCATTCATGGGTTAAATCCCGAATTATGGAAAGAAACCCTCGACATTGAATCATACCGGTTATTTGTTTCGGCACTGAACACGCTCAACATCCATGATCATATGCCTTTGTCAACATCTGACCATCGATTGATCAGGCGTTTGGTGCGCGATCATCTTTTCAGAGGGTATAGTTTTAATGAGACCATTACCCGCTGGCCCGATGTGATCAAAAATGAATACCATAGCATTTTTCCTTTTCAGGAAAGTGCCCACGCCATTTTTAATTCTTCACTCATATATGAAATTGCCGTTTTTGCTCATTATGCGCCAGGCATATTGGATGCTTCCAGAGCAGACAACCAATTGATAAGAGAAGAAGTGCTCAGAATCAACAGAATACTGAATCTACTTAAACCCATCAACCCCAAAGATATCCCCCCCACGAGTATACTCAGGGAATTTATTGGCGGGAGTAGTTTTGTTTATTAAAACAGACAGTTGCAAAGCAAAATATTACTTTTGCAAACGGTTTTTTAAAAATTAAAAATTTTGCAGATCAAAAACATCTGATCTTTAATTACGAATTTTTCGTTCAACAACAAAACAACATGCATAAAACATTTTTATCGATCTTTATAACTATCAACATCTGTTTCTCTTTACAGGCCGGAGGTTACCAGGTAAGTTTGCACAGCCATCGCAATATGGGTATGGGTCTGATCGGCACCTCGCTGAATCTTGATGCAAGTACAGTATTTTATAACCCCGGTGCTATTAGTGCCCTGCCCGGCAAATTCAGTTTTGCAGGTGGCACCAGTTTTATCACAAGCACAACGGTATTCGAACTCGCACCGGATTCGCATTATCAGTCAGTTACCGATAATCCGCCAAGTACCCCGTTCTATTTTTATGGAGCCTACCAGGTCAATGATAAATGGGGTGTGGGATTTGCTGTAAACACACCATATGGCAGTTCTCTCGAATGGGAAGAGGGATGGGCAGGCAGGTTTTTGATCAAAGACATTACACTTCGGAATTTCACTTTTCAGCCTACCCTGTCGTATCAGATCAACGAAAACATTTCCGCTGGAGCGGGATTGGTTTATGCAACAGGAAATTTTGCTCTCTCACGTAACTTACCAGTACAAGGGGAGCAAAGTGAAGGTGAGATTCAATTAGGCGGAGAAACAGATGCATGGGGATATAATGCAGGTATTCTGGTCACACTCAATAATACTGTAAATATAGGGATCAGCTACCGCTCGCGTATTGATATGGAAATAGATGACGGATATGTTGATATCAGCGTTCCGGAAACACTCAACAGCTTATTTCCTGGCAGTACAAACCTATCCACTTCACTCCCACTTCCTGCAAACTTTGATTTTGGATTATCCTATCATCAGGAAGGAATTTTCATGGCAGGTATATCAATAAATTATGTTTTTTGGGATGCTTATGAATCTCTGAATTTCGACTTTTCAGAAAATACCACCTCTCTGGCAGACTCTGAGAACCCCAGAGAATACAGCAACACACTTATCATCAGAGCCGGTGGAGAATATCATTTATCAGATAATTTTATGATCCGGGCAGGAGCCTATTATGACCCCTCACCTGTTAACAAAACATATTTCTCACCCGAAACGCCGGGTTTAAACAATACCGGGATTACAACAGGTTTGTCATTTTTTCCGTTAGAGGGTTTAATGATTGATGCTGGTTTTATTTATTTGATGGGACAACAAACCACTGCGACTTATGAACCTGCCAATTTTGGAGGCAAATACAAATCAAATGCATACATCACTGGTTTAGGTATCACATACCATCTTTAACCTTAACCTGATGACAGTTATATCCAGGAGATTACCTTGCCCTGTTCTGATTGTTTCATGATGGCATCAGTTATCAAAGAAAAACAGGGAGGACAAGATCCGTTAAAACACTAATAAATAAGAAATAGCCCAATGATTTCCAGATAACCTTACAATCATTTTTGATATCATGAAAATACATTATAAAATAATCCTATCTGCTTTTTTTCTGTTTTTGTTTTATTCCTGCGAACCCGAAATAGATGGTTTTGAAGCAGACAATGGGAATGCCGATTTTTCAGTATATGTTTCGCTGGGAAATTCTCTCACAGCAGGCTTTGCCGATGGAGAATTGTTCCGTTCAGGTCAAATGGTTTCCTACCCCAATATCATTGCCAAGCAGATGTTGCATGCCGGAGGAGGTGAATTCAAACAACCTTTGATGAAAGATGATTGGGGCTTTGGCAACAGGATCACCATTGCCTCCGTAACAGATGAGGACGGCAACATTAATCCCGCACCTGGAGGTGCTTCCGAGACTCCCGACCCGGAGAACTTCGATAATATTTTTGATGAAGAAGGACCTTTTCACAACATGGGGGTTCCCGGAGCAAAAACCTTTGATCTGCTTAGTAATGACTTTGCGGTTTCCAATCCTTACTATACAAGGTTTGCCAGCTCTCCTGCCACCTCTGTTATAGAAGATGCCATTGCGCTTCAACCTACGTTTTTCTCCTTATGGATCGGCAATAACGATGTACTCTCTTATGCCCTGGCTGGCGGATCGGATGCAGACATTACACCGCTGGCAGAGTTTCGGGGGTCTTACTCGCAATTGATCAACCAATTAACCGCGAATGAACAAAAAGGGGCTATAGCAAACATACCCGATATTACCAGCATACCTTTTTTCAACACCCTGCCTTCGCGTATCTTATTTTTAACCGACGACAACCAGATCAGCGCATTAAATGAATATTACGACAACCTGGGTTTGCCACATATCCGGTTTCAGTCAGGACTAAATGGCATGGTCATAGAAGATGCCGCTGCTCCGGGTGGGATTCGGCAAATAGAATCTGATGAACTGGTGCTTATCACACTTCCGCAAGACAGTTTGAACCTTGCCGGCTGGGGAACAGAGGTTCCGGTTCCCGACCAGTATTACCTGACCCAATCTCAGATAAACCTTATCAGAGAAGCAACAGAAGGATACAACGATGTAATTGCTGAAATGGCCGGTGATCATGATCTTGCCCTGGTAGATATGAATCAATATATGAATGAAGCCCGGGCAGGTTTTATGTTTGACGGACTAAGATTTACCACACAATTCATTAACGGCGGATTGTTTTCTCTTGATGGTGTGCATTTATCAGCCAGGGGAAATGCCATTGTAGCAAATTTTTTCATTGATGCCATCAACCAACAATACAATGCTTCTTTGCCACGTGTGAGTGTAACCCAATATCCGGGGATTGTGTTTCCCTGACCAATGGGTAGACTGAGAAGCAATCAGACAATCCTCTCTTATTTAAAACCAGGTTGAAATTTTCCGGATCAGAAGCAGGACAAGGGAAATGACAACACTTATCAGCAATGAAGTAGTGATGGGTATATAAAGTTTGAAATTTTCCTTTTCTATTCTAATATCACCGGGCAGGTTTCCCAACATGTTCCATCTTGAAGGCCACAACCAGATCAGCAAACCCGCCATTGCTACTATCACTCCAATAATAAAGAGATATTTTCCCATATTTTGCATCATCATTATTTCTGCATTTGTTAGTTCATCAATATCTTTGTTTTAAGAAAGTTTCTTTTTGATTCAGGGAAATCCCCAATGCGGTTGGCGGAAAAAAAAAGTTTATTTTGCAACGCTCATTCAATGATCGAATATTTTTCTTTTGCCTGTTCCCGTGTTAACGCATTAAAATGCCACCATTCGGTTTGAATCCCCCAGAACCCGCCATGCCACATTACCCTTCTGAGCAATTCTCTGTTTTCCACATGCACGGGCTTGATCTTTCCGGTCTGTAGCATTTCTTCTTCGAGTGCCGGATGCGCCTTCTCACCAAAATAATCAAAGGGGGTGCCCATATCAAGCACTACACCTTTCTCATCAACCAATCCAACATCAACAGCCGCACCATAACTATGCACAGAACCATTGGCTGGATTGGCCAGGAATTTGGTTTTTTCGACTTGTGGCAAATTCAAAGCATCCCACATTTTTTGCTGAATACGACGCGGACGTGCAGCATCAAAAACAACCAGCGAATAACCAGGTTTTATCTTTTTCAAATAGCGTTGAGATTGAACAAGCTGCCTTGCCACTTCTTCCTGAAGGTAGGCGTTTTGCATCCCCTCATATACATTTTCACCCATGAAATTATCCGTTCCGGAGTATTTCAAATCAACCAGCAACGTAGTATCCAGATCATGGATATTTACCAGGCCCTGTTCTATCAATTCCACCTCTATAGGTTTTAAGGCATATCTGAAATCTTTCATGATCACATATAAATCAGTACGCGGTTCTAAAACAATTTTGCTATTTCGCTCCGGGTCTTTTTCATTGCATGAGAACAGACCAATTGCAACCCCAAAAAACAAGAAAAGACACCTTAATTGCATAGAAACATTTTTTCCTTAAAAATAAAAAATAAAACCGTACTGCGAAACCCAAAAGACCATATCATTTTTAAGACTGTTGATAAAAAAAGTTCATCTCCTTAGTCGCAGATATTTTAGAATGATTATAAATTAGGATGAAATGCAGAAACAAAGTCCCGATAAAAAGAAAATAACATATATTCGCAAGACATAAAAACGAAAATGGTTGCTTTTGAAACTACCTTGCATGTTTTCAAACAACCAATTTAAACTACAAAGCTTTACAAATGATTTTAAACATGAATGCCACCATCCAATTCGTTAATAAAACAAAATAACCGAAGACGTTTAGCAATCATGAAAAAAACATGTTTAAAAAAGTACTTTTAATCTGTTGTTATTTTGAAACATTATGAATTAGGTGAATGTGTCGGATACTAATGAAAAATAGTTAATTTAGTCGACGAAAAGTTTGCTATACCTCACTACAGGCGCCCCAAACAAAATTAAATCCTAATATACTCATTTCTAAGCATGATCATACAACACAAAGAAATAATCCTAATAACAATCTTCCGTCAAAAATACTCTTCACTTGTGAAAATATAAACAACACATGAAAAATATTCCTCAAAAAAAGCAATTCAGAACCATTTTCCGGTTTTTTCCCAAATCCTTAATTTTGGTTTTTCTGCCGGGCATTTTCGGAATCTTCATCTTTTCATCATTCCAGAATGAAAACGATGATCCCAACGCTAACGACACGATTGGTATTGCCGATATACAAAACCAGGACGATACAACTACCACAGACACTACCTCAATGGAAGCGTCAACGGAAGCAGAACAGACAGAAGAACCCGATACAGCAGAGGAACACAATTTTGTGAGAGGTGAATACACCAAACAACAAAAGCGGAAAGGAGAAAGATTATTTAACGGTCTGGTAGCATTTGAAAGTGGACAGCATGACTGTGCATCCTGTCACTACACCGAACCACAGAAAGAAATGAACTGGAACCCCGGTGCTTACGAATTGGCTTTGGTATGGGAGAAAGACAGTGTATATGATCTGATGGATGTTATGAACAACCCGACTACACTTAAAATGATGGAAGACCATGCCGGCATGAAGATTACACGCGAAGAGCAGCATTTTTTGGAAGCATATTACACCCATGCTATCGCGGTTGGTCCGGAGAAGTTAAAGGCGTATCCGGTAAAAGCATTTATATTCTGGGGGTTGGGATTTTTAATGCTGCTGGCAGTGATAGACCTTATCTTTACTCAAAAAATAAAATTCAAAGCCATCCATATCTTTATCTTATTCGTAGGATTGTCTGTACATGGTCAGTTTGCCGTTGTTGAAGCGCAAAACCTGGGACGCACACAAGACTATGCACCTGATCAGCCTATTAAGTTTTCTCATCAAATCCATGCTGGCGAAAATGAAACCGATTGTCAATACTGTCATCATATTTCTGATTATAGTTTATCAGGGGGCATCCCTTCCAACAATGTTTGTTTGAACTGCCACAATGTAGTACGCAACGGTACCAACTCCGGCAGATTTGAAATCAACAAGATACATGAAGCGGAAAGAACAGGAGAACCGGTAGAATGGATTCGTGTTCACGATTTACCAGATCACAGTTTTTTCAGCCATTCGCAACATGTGAATGCCGGTCAACTTGACTGTACAGAGTGCCACGGCGAAGTGGAAACCATGCACATAGTAGAACAACATGAAACACTCTCCATGGGTTGGTGTCTTACCTGCCACAGGGATACGGATGTAGATTTTACCGACAATCCTTATTTTGAGATGTACGACAAACTACACGATAAAATCAAAAACGGTGAGATAGATGGTGTGAAAGCCGCCGATCTGGGAGGAGAAGATTGCATGAGTTGTCATTATTAAACAAAACAACTCATAACATACCCTTGCTCCTCATTTAACTCAGAAATAAAAAATTCAATATATACAGAATGGAAAAAAAATACTGGAAAAGCATAGAAGAAACACAACCTGATCATATCGCCGAAAAGGAGATTCAGGATCAGTCAGTGAAAGATGTTTTAACCAACGAATCAAAAGAAAACCCGGCATCGCGCAGAGATTTCCTGAAGTGGTGCGGCATAAGTTTTTTTTCCGCAACAGTTGTAGCGGCTTGCGAAAATCCTGTCAAGAAAGCAATTCCTTACGTACAACAACCCGAAGAACTGATACCGGGCAAAGCATCGTGGTATGCCTCTACTTACAGCAAAGGCAATCATTACTGCAGCGTGCTGGTAAAAAGTCGCGACGGACGCCCGATTAAAATCGAAGGCAATGAAATGTCGCCTTTTTCAGGAGGTGGAACAACTGCACAAGTGCAATCATCTGTACTCAATCTTTATGATGACGGTGCAAGATATAAAAGCGCCATGAAAAATGGCAACCAGATAGCATGGGAAAAAGCAGATGAGGAAATCATACAAATGTTAAAGCAGGCCAATGCCGAAGAAAAGAATGTAACCCTGGTTACCCCCACCCTTTTGAGCCCATCTACGCTCAATGTGATCAACGATTTTAAAAACCAGTACAACAATGTTGAGCATATCCAGTGGGATGCCATCACTTACGAATCAATCAGAAAAGCCCATCAGGAAACTTTCAATCAATCTATCATACCCGATTACCGTTTTGATAAAGCATCTGTGATCGTAAGTTTCAGTGCTGATTTTCTGGCTACCTGGATGGCACCTGCCACCTTTGCCAGACGCTACAGCGAAACACGCCGGGTGTCTGAAGCAGCTCCCAATATGTCGAAGCATATCCAGTTTGAAGGCAACATGTCGGTTACCGGAGCCAATGCCGATGAGAGAATACCTGTAAAACCAACGGATGAGATACGAATCATCATGGCTTTGTATAATGAGATGGCTGCCATAGCAGGTTTTCCGGTCATCAGCTCACCTTCTGTAGATTACGACATTCGTGCTTTGGCCAGGCAAATTCTCGACAACAAGGAGAAATCACTTGTGGTATGCGGACATAACAACGAGTATGTGCAAATGCTTATCAATGGCATCAATGAAATGGCCGCTTCCTACGGAAACACGCTTGATACAAACCGTCCGTTAAATACCGGGATGGGCAATCAGGAATCCATGAACAACCTTATCCGCTCACTGGAAGAGGGGCAAACAGCAGGTGTACTGTTTCATGAGTGCAATCCGCTGTACAACCACCCGCAGGCAGTAAAGCTGGAAAAAGCACTGGAGAAGGCAACCTTTACGGTATCCTTTGCTGTTCAGAAAGATGAGACCGCCGAAGCATGCCAGTATATTCTTCCCGACCACCACTACCTGGAATCCTGGAACGATGCTTCGCCCTGCAAAGGAGAATTTTCTCTGGCGCAACCAGCCATACATCCTCTTTTCAAAACCCGGCAGTTTCAATCTTCCTTGCTCACCTGGAACGAAACAAACAACAGTTTCTACGCCTATATTAAAAATTACTGGCAGCAAAACCTATACAGTACCTCCGGATATACCGGTGATTTTGAGCGTTTTTGGGTAAATACGCTGCAAAAAGGTGTTTTGGAACTGGAAACCGCTCCGGAAACAATGGATAGTTTTAATAACAATTCCATTCAGAGTGCATTTTCCACATTGAAATCCAACACCCCTGACAATACAGATACAGAGTATGTATTATACGAAGATGTATCAATGGGCGACGGAAGTCATGCCCACAATCCATGGCTTCAGGAGCTCCCTGACCCGGTTACCAAGATCAGCTGGGATAACTTCGCCGCCATATCTCCTGGTTATGCCAGTGAGAATAACATCAAAGACGGTGATATTTTAAAGATCAACAACATAGAGATTCCCGCCCTTATTCAGCCCGGGCAAGCCAGCGGTTGCATATCAATGGCGATGGGCTACGGGCGCACCCAGGCAGGCAAAGGTGGAGAAAATATCGGTATGAATGTATTTCCCCTGTTTGCTAACGGCAACCATACCGGAGTAGTTACAAGTATTGAGAATACAGGCACGGTGCATGAGTTTGCACGCTCCCAAACCCATCACAGTATGGAAGGCAGAGCCATAGTAAGAGAGTCTACTCTCGACAAATACCGTGAAAACCCCAAAGCGGGTAATGAGATCAGAGATTATCACAAAAAATACATGAGCACCCTGTACCCCGAGCTCGATTTTCCCGGGCCTCACTGGGTTCTGATGGTTGACCTGAACGCATGCACGGGTTGCAGCAACTGTGTGGTTGCCTGCCAGGCAGAAAACAATGTTCCGGTGGTAGGCAAGCAAGAGGTTATCAACCGCCGCATTATGCACTGGATGCGAATTGACAGATACTACACCGGCGATGCAGATAATCCTGGCGTTGTTTTCCAACCCCTTATGTGTCAGCATTGCGATAACGCACCCTGCGAGAATGTTTGCCCGGTAACAGCAACCAACCATAGTCAGCAGGGAATCAACCAGATTGCCTATAACCGTTGTATTGGCACCAAGTACTGTATCAACAACTGCCCTTACAAGGTAAGAAGATTCAACTGGTTCAGATATGCGCAGAACAACAAGTTTGACTATAACATGAACACCGACCTGGGACGCATGGTACTCAACCCTGATGTAACCGTAAGGGAAAGAGGTGTTGTAGAAAAATGCTCTTTTTGCATACAACGCATACAGGAAGGCAAACTCAAAGCCAAAAACGAAAACAGGGCATTAAAAGACAGTGATATTGTACCGGCATGTGCATCCAGTTGTCCGTCAAATGCCATTGTTTTTGGAGATGTAAACGATAAAAACAGCAGGGTTGCACAACTGATCAAAGATCCGCGCAATTATCATTTGCTCGAAGAGTTGCATACCTTGCCTTCGGTAGGTTATCTTACAAAGATCAGGAATGCATAACAAATGACAAGCACGGCAGGAAGCAAAACTTTGTGCATACACAAAAAGAAAAAGAATAGTGAAAAAACACTTATAACTATAAAAGCATGATATCAGGTAGCATAAGATGGCCCATGTTCAGTGGTCAAAAAAGTTACGGGCAGATAACCGATCAGCTCACTTCCCCTAATGAAACCAAACCCGCTGTATGGTGGTATATAGGCATGAGTATTGGTACTCTAGCCCTGGCGTATGGTTTATGGGCCATGTATATGACCGTAACCGTTGGTTTAGGTACCTGGGGACTGACCAACAGCGTGGGTTGGGGCTGGGATATTATCAATTTTGTATGGTGGATCGGGATCGGTCATGCCGGAACAGCCTTTACCATATTTTTTCTGGTATTCAGGCAAAAATGGGCATCTTCTATCAACCGGGCAGCAGAAGCCATGACAGTATTTGCGGTAGCCTGCGCCGGATTGTTTCCCATACTTCACCTGGGGCGTCCGTGGCTGGTTTTCTTTATACTGCCCTACCCCAACACCCGATTGCTTTGGGTAAACTTTAACTCTCCACTGCTTTGGGATGTATTCGCCATCAGTACCTACATGCTGATGTCGATCACGTTATGGTATTTTGGCATGATCCCCGATCTGGCAACCATGCGCGACAGAGCCAAGAACAAGGTAGCAAAGGCACTGTATGGTTTTTTCAGTATGGGATGGAATGGATCGATGATTACCTACAACCGCTACGAAACACTAACCAAAATTCTGGGTGGACTTGCTGCCCCTCTGGTTATTTCAGTTCATACCATTGTAGCTTTAGACTTTGCCGTATCGATTTTACCCGGATGGCATACCACCATTCTCCCACCCTACTTTTTTGTAGGTGCCATTTTCTCGGGGTTTGCCATGGTGCTCACCATCATGATTTTGATGCGAAAGGCATTTAAAATAACTGATTTCATTACCAAACAACATCTTGACTCTATAGCCAATGTACTGAAGTTCGGCAGTTTGGTGATTGGTTTGGCATATGCTACTGAAATGTTTGTGGCGTGGTATTCCGGTTTTGAGTATGAGATGTTTACCTTTCTGAAAAACCGTGCTACCGGCACTTATGCCCTTCCTTTCTGGATCATGGTATTCTGTAATGCTATTGCACCACAGATATTCTGGTTTAAAAAAGCACGACGAAATATTGTCACACTTTTTATCGTATCCATTATCATCAACATAGGAATGTGGTACGAAAGATTTATTATTATTGTATCATCGCTGGCGCAGGACTTTTTGCCCTCGAGCTGGACCGGATATTCGCCAACACTTGTTGATATTGGTATTTTCGCAGGGACATTTGGGATCTTTATATGTGGCATGCTTTTATTTATCCGCTACATACCCATCATTGCCATCAATGAAGTAAAGGCATCGAGCAAAGAAGGTAACTAGCGATGAACAACACAACAATAATCGAACAAAAGAAACACATCATCATACAAAATATATAAAATACCATGGCAGAAAAAAATATAGTTGCCAGATTCAGGGACGAGCAAAAACTTGAAAAAGCACTGGACAAACTCCAGGAAAATAAGGTAAATATGGTGGATATTTACGGACCGTTTGCTACACACAGCATCCTGAAGAAATTCACCAAACCCTCGAAACTGCCTTATGCAGCAGTTCTATTTGGTTTTATTGCCATTGTAACCATGTTTGCTTTTTTATATTATACCACTGTGATAGACTATCCCATTGTGTATGGCGGAAAACCTATTTTCAGTTTTCCACCCATGGTGGTTTTGATGTATCTGTTCACCATTTTGCTCACAACCATTTTGGTTACACTAACCTTTCATGGCAGGGCATTGATCTTTCCGGGAAAACCCACCAGGATCATTGACAGATCGGTGACGGATGATAATTTCTTCCTGGTGGTAGATCAGAATTACAATCCTGAGGAGATCAAAAGATGGCTGGAGGAAAGCGGTGCCGATGAAATTACAGAAAAAGAATTATAAAAGACATAAAATAACTTCTGAAAATGAATGATAAGTCAAACAAAAAGTTACGCACCCTTGCAAGGATAAGCCTGGTTCTGACCATGGTTTATTTTTCGTCGTGCGACAGAAGCCGGGTTGATAAAGGGTATGAATATTTTCCTGATATGGCACACGGACACGATTACAAGACATATACGGAAAATCCGGCGATGGAAGACGGACGTACCATGCGTGAGCCCGTTGAAGGAACCATTCCCCGTCATCTGCAACCTTATGACTACCCCGCTGATTTCGATGGGCGTGAGCTGGCAGGACAGGAGCTGGAGAACCCCATAACCATTACCCCTTCTGTAATTGCTGAGGGTAAACACTACTATGGCATTTTCTGCCTGCAATGTCATGGTGAAAACGGTGATGGGCAGGGCATTCTTTATACCAGCGGCAGATACGCCATACCCCCGACCAGTTTACTGGAAGAACGGATTATCAACCAGCCGCCGGGAGATACCTACCATGTTATTTCTGCCGGTTGGGGTGTGATGGGTGCGCATGCATCATTGATCACTCCCGAGAGACGCTGGCAGATCATTCATTTTATTGAAAATAGTATTCAGGATAAGTAGTAAAAGCAAACCAATGGAAACAAATTTCACCATCAAAAAGAACACCAATATTCTGTTTGCCATACTCATTGTGGTGGGAATCGCAGCAACAGTTACCGGATTTATGACCGATACTTCGCGCACCTGGTCGAATATACTGGTCAACAACTATTATTTCATTACCTTGTCCGTAGGTGCATTGCTTTTCTACAGCTTGCAATACATCACCAATTCAGGATGGTCGGCACTGATCACCCGGTTACCTCTTTCGCTGGGCGCTTTTCTGCCCGTGGGAGCGGTGCTCATGATCCTGATGTATTTTGGATTGCCACATGTTTATGAATGGGCACACCCCGGGATCACCGAAACAGATAAACTGATTGCCCACAAAGAACCTTTTCTCAATGTGCCTTTTTTCATGATCCGTATGGTCATTTATTTCAGTCTGTTTATTGGTTTAGGACTGGTATTGCGCAAGTATGCCAAACTTCAGGATAACAATAATGATCTGGAATATTTCAAAAAAAGCAAATACTATTCACAGGTTTTTGTTTTCGTGGCCGCCATTTTCTTCTCATTTGCCAGCAAAGACTGGATCATGACCATTGATTCTCATTGGTACAGCACGCTTTTTGGTTTCCGGAATATGGTTTTGAGTATGTATTATGGCAGTGCTGCAGTAATATTACTTTTGTTTTACCTTCGCACCCAGGGTTATTTTAAAAAAGTAAACGATGCTCATTTTCACGATCTTGCCCGTTATCTTTTCCGTTTCAGTATCGTATTTGGTTATTTATGGTTTATGCAGTTTCTGATCAGTTGGTATGCCAACATACCTGAGATCACCCATTATTACAACCCCCGCTTTCTGGGTCAGTGGCAATTACTTTTTTATGCTGAAATAATTATTAATTTTGCAATCCCATTTCTGGTGGTCATGAGCGATGACTTTGGTAAAAAACCTTCCGTACTAATCAGCATTTCTGTTTTGTTATTCATAGGGTTATACATCAGTTTATTTCTGCAGGTGATGCCAGGCAGTTATGGACCACCCAGATTTGGATTTTTAGAGGCAGGTATGTTTTTAGGATATTTAGGTTTGTACTGCGGTATGGTTTTCACCGCACTTACCAGACAATCATTGATACCGAAGCACCATCCCTATATTGAGGAAAGCTTGCATCATCATATTTAAACATAAAAGAAAAGGATCAAAACAGAATTTTCCAATTACACCGTTATTATTAAAAATAAATTTTAAGAACAATATAACTGAAATACAAAAATGAGAAATTTATCATTCATTTTCATGACAATGCTTATGGCGCTTCTGATAATGAATATTAGTACAAACGCCATAGCTCAGTCAGACGATCCGGAAATAGGTATCGTTGAAAGGCTGGACGAATATGTTCCGGACGATATTATGATCATTGATACCGAAGGTAAAAAGGTAAATATGATGTCGCTCATAGACAAGCCCACCGTGCTTTCTATCGTTTATTACCGCTGTCCTGGTATTTGCAGTCCTTTCATGACATCTATAGCCGAGGTGGTACAGAATAGCGAGCTTGAACTGGGAGAAGACTACCAGATACTGAACATCAGTTTTGATCCTACCGAAGGAACTACCCTTTCCAAATCTAACCAGAACAGTTATCATATGCTTGTAGAAAAGGAGTTTGACCCTGAGGGTTGGCAGTTTTTCACCACCGATAGTCTCAACTCCAAAAAACTAACCGATGCAGTAGGTTTTAAATACCGTCGTCAGGGATTAGATTTCGTGCATTCATCGGCTATGATTTTTGTAAGCGATGAAGGAAAGATTACACGCTACCTTCATGGCACCTATTTTCTTCCGATGGATCTGAAACTGGCCGTGGTAGAAACGGCACAGGGAAAATCAGGTCCTTCTATGAGCAGAGTACTTTCATACTGCTATTCTTATGATCCTTCTGGTCAGTCATACGTATTTAATGTTACAAAAGTGGCAGGCACCATTATCTTGTTTTTCGCCTTGTCCATCTTTTTATATCTGGTTTTAAAGCCGAAGAGAAAAACAGAAACAGCAAAAAGCAATTAGCACCTAAAAGAATAATCAATAACTAAGCATATGTCAGAAACATCAGAAAATAAACATGTAAGTTTCCTTGAGCACAAAGGAAAATACAAAGGAATACTGGGTTGGATCTTATCAACTGACCATAAGCGGGTGGGTTTGCTATATTTGTATACTATCCTGGCGTTTTTCTCTATAGCAGCCATCCTGGGTTTGTTGATGAAAATTGAACTTATTGCCCCGGGCATCACCATCATGGGACCCCAAACCTACAATGCCATGTTTACCGTTCATGGTATTATCATGATCTTTGTCATTGTAGTGCCGGGATTGCCTGCGGTATTTGGCAACTTCTTCCTTCCGCTGATGATCGGCGCCAAGGATGTTGCTTTCCCCAAGTTAAACCTGGCATCATGGTGGATTTATGTGATCGGAATTTTAACTGTGCTTTCCTCTCAATTTATAGGCGGATGGCCCGATACAGGCTGGACATTTTATGCTCCCTACAGTTTCCGTACTCCTGTAAACATCATGCCTGCATTATTTGGTGCATTTATACTCGGTTTTTCCTCCATTTTAACAGGCATAAACTTTATCGTTACCATGCACCGCCTGCGTGCTCCGGGCATGACCTGGTTTAAAATGCCTATTTTCCCCTGGACACTTTATGCTACTGCATGGATTCAGGTACTTGCAACCCCCGTTATCGGTATCACTCTTTTGCTTACCGTCATGGAAAGATTTCTGGGTGTGGGTATTTTTGATCCTACCAAAGGAGGAGACCCCATATTGTACCAACATCTTTTCTGGATCTATTCTCATCCGGCGGTTTATATTATGA
Source organism: uncultured Bacteroidales bacterium (assembly GCA_964589855.1). Lineage (GTDB taxonomy): Bacteria > Bacteroidota > Bacteroidia > Bacteroidales > UBA7960 > SKVR01. The sequence continues at coordinate 3,487 of CAZPVB010000012.1, read as the reverse complement.
TACTGCCAGGTATGGGGGTAATCAGTGAGATATTACCCGTTTTTTCACAGAAACGTATTTATGGATATAAAGCCATTGTGTTGTCATCATTGGCCATTGCCTTTGTAGGTTATTTTGTATGGGGGCATCACATGTTCACCTCCGGGATGAGCGGCAGGGCCTTGTATGCATTTTCATTTCTCACCTTTTTGGTGGCCATACCATCTGCTATTAAGGTATTTAACTGGGTGGCAACCATGTACAAGGGATCGCTGCTGTTGCAAACCCCTTTTTACTGGGCAACCTCGTTTATATTCGTATTTATGATCGGGGGATTGACAGGATTGGTGCTGGGTGCCCTGGCAACCAATGTGCATGTTCACGATACCCATTTTGTAGTAGCCCACTTCCATTTCATTGTTTTCGGAGGTACAGGATATGCATTTCTGGCGGCAGTACACTATTGGTTTCCCAAGATGTTTGGCAGGATGTACGATGCCACCTGGGCCAATACCGGATGGGTAGTATTCTTTATCGGATACCTTACTTTATACCTGCCCATGTTTTACCTCGGTATTCAGGGTATGCCACGCAGATATTATGATTATCTTCCCGAATTTCACGGAGGGAACATTATTTCATCACTGGGAGCGGTAATGATGATTGCAGGTTTGCTGATCGTTTTCATCAACCTGATCAGATCGGCCCGGCATGGAACCAAAGTTACCGATAAAAACCCCTGGGGTGGAAAAACCCTTGAATGGCAAACCGACACTCCGCCTACCCTCGAAAACTGGGAGGAGATACCAGAGGTTAGCGAACGTCCTTATGAATACAAATAAAATGACTGTGATCGATGGAAAAAAATATTGAACATACTGCCGTGCATGAGCACCGCGATGATGTGGGAGATAAGCTGGGCATGTGGCTGTTTATCTTTACCGAATTGCTCTTATTTGGTATGCTGTTTATTGTTTATGCCGTTTACCGTTTCCGAAACCCCGTAGCTTTTGAGCTTGGAGGCCAGGAGCTGGATGTGTTTATCGGCACACTCAATACCGTTATACTGCTGATCAGCAGTGCCACTGTAGCCATGGCAATATCAGCAATACAAAAAGGGAACAAGAAGCAGGCACTTCTTTTCCTGGGCACTACCCTGGTAATTGCCATTGTATTTTTGGTAAACAAATATTTTGAGTGGGGCGCCAAGATTGAGTACGGTTTTTATCCTGGTGGCGATGCCCTGATAGAACTGGGTCATGGTACCATCCTGTTTTTTGGTTTATACTATGTAATGTCTGGGATACATGCCCTCCACATCATCATAGGAGTAGGGCTGTTTATATATGTATTTCAACAGATTCGCAAAGACAAAATAAACAGCGGCGATTTTGTATGGTTGGAAAATACCGGTTTGTACTGGCACCTTGTAGACCTTATCTGGATATTTCTGTTTCCCTTGTTTTACCTAATCCATTAAACCCCCTCCTATGAGTCAACAGCAAGAACATCAGCATCATATAGTAAAATACAGAACACATTTGCTTGTATTGGCCGCTTTGTTGGTACTTACAGCTGCCAGCGTTGCAGTAACCAATATAGAAATGGGTCCTCTCAACATCCTTGTGGCAATGATCATTGCCGGTGTAAAAGCCACCATTGTACTGATATGGTTTATGCATCTGAAATTCGACGACAAGATCTTTGCCATCTTTACCACATTGGTATTTGTAATTTATTTACTGGTACTTTACGTTACATTTTTTGATTATTCATACAGATAGAAGAGGAAGACATGATAAACAATTTAATTTTAGGAGCTTCAACATTCGTGGAAGGCGTTGACAACGCTTTCATATTTATTCTTGCAATTTCGTTTTTCTTTTTGATTGGCATCAGCGCAGTTATCATTATATTTATTTACCGCTACCACCGCAAAAAAAACCCCAAAGCCAAGCAAATAAAAGACAGTACAATGCTTGAACTTACCTGGACCATCATCCCCATATTCCTGGTACTGGGTATGTTTTATTACGGATATGTGGGTTGGATACCCATGAAAACGCCCCCTGAAACAGGCGTGAATGTTACCGCCAATGCCCGTATGTGGAGCTTCAACTTTCGTTATGACAACGGACGTACCTCCGATAAACTTTATGTTCCGGTTGATACCGCCATCCTGGTAAACCTCAATTCGCTCGATGTATTGCATTCTTTCTACATCCCGGCCTTCAGGGTAAAAGAGGATATGGTTCCCGGTCTGGAAAATAACCGTACCTGGTTTGAACCTACCAAAACAGGCACCTACTCTGTTTTCTGTACCGAATACTGCGGCCTGCAGCACTCATATATGCTCAGCGAAGTGGTGGTGATGGAAAAGGACGAATTCTGGGAGTGGTATGAAGATACCACGGCGCTTGCCATGGCTGCACCCGAGGGCGCCGATATGGCCATGATGGGCAGACAGGTGCTTGACCGCAATGGTTGCATTGCCTGCCATTCGCTCGATGGATCAGAACTGGTTGGCCCTACATTTGCCAATGCCTGGGGTACGGAGGTTCCGGTTATCACCGATGGCAGCGAAAGAACCATTCCTTTCGATGAAGAATATGTAAAAAGATCGATATACGAACCCGAATATGATATCCATCAGGGATACCGCCCCGGACAAATGCTATCTTACCAGGACGAGGTGAGTGAAGAAGAAATTGATATGATCATAGAACTGATCAAATCCATCAGTGAATAAAACCTCCCATCAGGTAAATTTTGAAATTGAATACCTTAACGCCGGCAAACACCGGCGTTTTTTATGCTCATCTTTTCATAAACAGATATCAATAGCTGTTCCCCGATAAAATCATATCTTTGAAGTACTCTAAATGCCATCAGGAGCTGTTACAAATTTTCGCCCTGGTATGGCATAAAACGAATACATGAATAAATCCCTGAAAATCAAAAAAAACAACATTAACACCCTTACGTAATGCACACAAAACCAACATCATCCCACAAGATATTTTTTAGCGTATTTCTTATGCTCATAAGCATGTGGGGAATCGCTCAACCCCCATCCGACTATTACAACGGAACAGAAAACCTCCAGGGAGGAGAACTGAAAAGCACCCTGAAAAACATTATTGACGACCATGATGTATTAAGCTACAGTGCCATATGGAATGCTTTCTACGATACGGATGCCAAACCCAACGGAAAGGTATGGGATATGTATTCCGATGTTCCCAATGGCACACCACCCTATGAATACACTTTCGGATCAGATCAGTGTGGCAACTATTCGGGCGAAGGATCCTGCTACAACCGCGAACATTCTTTTCCCAAAAGCTGGTTTGATGATGCCAGCCCCATGATCACCGACCTGTTTCACATTGTTGCCACCGACGGATATGTAAACGGGCAGCGGGGCAACTACCCTTTTGGCGAAACAGGCAGTGCCTCCTGGACCTCACTGAACGGATCAAAAGTGGGCACCAGCGACTATCCGGGT
>CAZPVB010000011.1:0-43663 GCA_964589855.1 uncultured Bacteroidales bacterium | reverse complement strand
GAAACACACACGAGGATGATTATTGGGCTAATGGCAAAGCGCGTAGCGCTGACATCATGTTAGAAATCTAATGCTATCAGTAAATCTAAAGGCGCGTAGCGCTGACATTACCGGGTTCTCATTAAAAACATAAGTACATAATAGTCATAAAATTGAAATATTACAAACAGATGAACCGAGCCATGACAAAAATTTTGACACACACGCACATGATTATAATGCGCGGCATGTAAAGCATGCAGTCAGACTGTTAGCGAGCTCCATCTGACCTATTTAATCAAATTATGAACAGATGAAAAACTATCTTTTCACCTTTCTACTTATTATTTTGCCGCTCGCTTTTCATGGGCATAATAAAACGGGCAGCGACAAGCATTTCAACAATAGTAACTTTACAAAAATAAATGATATCTCTTTGCACTACAGGTCATGGATTGCTGAAGATACGAATCCGAAAGGCAAAATATTGCTAATTCATGGTTTTGGGGGTTCCACTTTTTCATGGGAAAAGATAGCACCGGTATTAAGTAGTTATGGATACCAGGTTGTGGCTGTGGATGTACCACCGTTTGGCTTCAGCGAGAAAAGAAGTGACCTGAATGGTTCCATTGGCACAAGGGCACAATTGATCAATGAATTTATCAAATATCTTGACCCGGAAACAAAATGGCACCTAACGGGCCATTCCATGGGCGGAGCAATTGCAAAGGCAATGGTATTGCTTAATCCTGAGCAATTTCTGACGCTTAATTTAACAGCACCAGCCCTGTTTGATTCGCTTGTTCCTGGTGAGTATAATGTCCCTTTTTTGTTCAAAATCCCTGGTATCGCATCTTTTACAGGCAATATCGCTCAGGAATGGTTTATAACCCATAATCAGATACAGTCAATGCTTGAATCAGCATATGGTAAAGAACCTACAAATGAACAAACAGAGCAATACTACAGACCACTTAGCATTGAAGGTACTTCCCGTGCCATACTCAACAACGCCCGCAGAGCAAAAGAACCAAGGGAACTAAACATTGGAGATCTTCGCTTGCCTGTTTTGGCAATTTGGGGAGACAATGATACCTGGGTACCTTATCAGGATAATAAAAAAACGCTTGAGCTTATCCCCACTTATGAATTAGTGCTCATACCTGATGCAGGCCATAACCCTATGGAAACACACCCGGAAATATACCTGCAAAAGTATCTTGAATTTCTTATTGATTGAAAAAAAACAGTGAGATAATAAATAAGCAAAACTTATTCAAAAAGGAAAGAGATCATAATGATCTTTGAATTTAAGCGATCAATGGAATTGGAAAACATAGAGTTTTCTCTTTTCAGCATGTCGCGCATGCCAAAAGAGGATTTTATTTCTGTGGAAAACTTGAAATAATAGAAATAATAATCAAAACCCACGCCTAATTCGTAAAAGAAATCGTGCCTGGATATACTGGCAAGCAATTCGTTTTCAATATCTTCTTTATCTTCTACTGACGCCAGATCGTAACTGTATTTCAATCCTCCAATCACATAAACCCTTGTATTGAGCATTCTAACAGATTTGTATTTGATATGGAGAGGGAAATCAATAAAAGTGCTTTCAATAGGTGCTGTACGTCGAATGTTATCGCCATTTTTTCTGCCCTCATAAATGATGTTTCTATCACCAAAGGTCAAAGTAGGAATAAACCTCAGATCAAATTGATTTCCAAGACGCAAATTAGAGACAATACCAATGTTAAAACCATTTTCGGGTTGTGTGGTTACGGAATACAAAGTATCGAATTCAGGACTACCGGTCATACCCGAAAATTGAACCAATTCCAGGTTTTCAATAGGTTTGAGAGAAAAATCAAGTTTGTTAAACCCAAGAGAAAAACCGAAATGATAGGGCTTCAGATCATGAAAAGGGAGATTCTCAGGTTTGAAAGATTTTTGTAATTGCGCATCAGAATTGAAAGGTTTTAGCAAAACCAGCAAAAGGATAAGTTGTATAACCAGGAAAGTATTGGGTTTAAAGTGGCTCACTGTTTTAAAATGTTTAAAAAACATGGAAGAATCATTTGTCCATAATTCATATACTTAAAAATACTCTTTAAAACCTGCAGATATACTATTTTGAAAAATATAGAAGCAGACTTTAACTACCAGTGCGTTGATTCAATGTTTTTCATTCACTGAAAAAAGAGTTTCTATCGCTACAAATTTTATCTGTTCATAATTTGATTAAATCGGTCAGATGGAGCTCGCCAAAAACCTTCAACTAACCTTTTGAGCATGCTACGCATTATAATCATGCGCTTGTGTGTCAAAATTTTTGTCATGGCTCGGTTCACAATTTCTAAAACGCAGGTAAAAAAATATTATTGCAAAAAATCATTTTACACCTTCGTACAAATAAGTAATACCCATTGAAAGTTTCTTAAAATGATTTTTTTGAAAACCGGCTTGTTCCAACCATTCCAGAAAATGGTTGCCATAGGGAAATTTTTTTACAGACTCGGGCAAGTATTTGTAAGATTCGTAGCTTCCACTAAAAACACGACCCCAAAGTGGTAAAATAAAGTTGAAGTATAAATTATATCCTTGTTTGACCGGAAACCGGTCGGGCATTCCAAATTCAAGAATCATGATAACGCCACCGGGTTTGAGCACCCGGTAAATTTCTTTTAACCCTTTTAAAGGTGTCTCAAAATTTCTCACACCATATGCCACTACTGCAGCATCAAAAGAGGATGTTTCAAAGGGAAGATTTTCAGAATCGGCCTGCTGAAGGGTGATGAGTTTATCGAGTTTTTTCCGTTCCAGTTTTTTATCGCCGTAAGCAAGCATGGTTTCAGCAATATCAATCCCTATGATGCGCTCAGGATTGAGTTTTGCCAACTCTATGGCCAAATCTGCGGTACCGGTGGCCACATCAAGTATGGCAGAAGGTTTATAAGGTGCCAGTTTTTTTCTTAATGTCCGCCTCCAGGAATAATCTATACCCAGGGATAAAAAATGATTCAGGTAATCATAACGGTGGGCAATGCGATTAAACATGCCTCTTACATCTTCTTTTTTTGCCATACTTTGTTAAGGGGATAATCTTTTGATTTCCCATGTTTTACCGGTTAAAATATAGAGAAGGCGGTCGTGCATTCTTCCGGGTTGCCCCTGCCAAAACTCCATTTTGATGGGTGTAAGCCTGTAACCTCCCCAAAAATCAGGGCGGGGAATGGGTTTCCCTTTAAATTGCTCTTCCATTTTTCTAAAATTGTCTGTGAGTGTCTTTTTGTCAGGAATCACAGCACTTTGGTCTGAAGACCATGCCCCCAATTGACTTTCACGCGGACGGGTATTAAAATATCTATCGGATTCTTTTTCACTGACTTTTTCAATCTTTCCACCGATTCTCACCTGCCTTTCCAGTTCAAGCCACAAAAACAACAATGACCCATAAGGATTAGACTCTATTTCCTGTGCTTTTCTACTGTTATAGTTTGTAAAAAACACAAACCCCTTACTGTCTAATTCTTTGAGCAGAACAGTACGCGATGATACCCCCTGAGTAATAGAGGCAGTAGAAAGAATCATAGCATTGGGCTCTGGCAAACCAGAATCTATGGCAATACCGAGCCAATCTGAAAATTGCCTGAATGGATCAGGGTCTATGTTTTCAACCTCCAAAGACTTGCCCTGGTAGTTTTTCCTGAATTCGTAAAGATTTTTCTCAACTGCCATACAATACACTTTTGATTTACAGCAATGCAATTGCCTCCTGAAGCAACTTCTGTTTGTTTACGGGTATCACACCCACATTTTCACAAACCAGACCACCCGCCAAATTGGCGAGAGCCGAAGTGAAGGACAACGAACATCCAGCAGCAAGGCACATAGCAACAATACTAATAACCGTATCACCGGCACCTGATACATCAGCAATGGAGCGAATATGTGCCTTTACAGATCCGGTTTCGTATTGATGGTTTCCGGTTTGTTCACTGTAAAACACCCCTTTTTCTGATAAGGTGGCAAGTACCATTCTCACGCCCAGTTTTTGCTGCAGTATTTGAACCTGGGCAGCAAGTTGCCCGGTTGTATCTATAGATTGATCTGTTTTCAATCCCTCACGCAACTCTTTCAGGTTAGGTTTTAACAATGTTACCCCTTTATAGTTCATGAAATTTCTTTTTTTGGGATCTACCACAACAGGTATGTTTTGCTGCTGGGCAAGGTTCACAACCTTATTGATTAAAACCGGGGTAATCACACCTTTATCATAATCCTCAAAAAGAATAGCATCTACTTGTTTTTGGGCAACAAGTTGTTCTATTTTGGAGAAAAGATCATGAGTCAAAGATTCATCCAGTTCCTGATCGGTTTCATGATCAACCCTGAGCATTTGCATATTATTTCCAATCACCCGGTGTTTTGTTGTGGTTATTCTGCCAGATACAGTTATGATAGCAGAATTATCCAGATGCTGTTTTTTCATGAGATTCAAAAAGGTATCACCACTTTCATCATTGCCGATGGTTGCACAAAGCAAAGGTTGTGCTCCCAGACTTTGAACATTAAGCGCTACGTTGGCTGCCCCTCCCATGCGGTTCTCCCGATTGTGTAGCGCTACTACCGGCACTGGAGCTTCCGGCGATATCCGGTCAACCCTCCCCCATAAATAGGAGTCAATCATCACGTCTCCTATGATTAAAATATTTTGCTTTTGAAATGCATTAAAAACTTCCCGGATATAATTTTCCTTGTTCATTTATTTTCTTTGTTGATTAATTTCGGCAAGCAAATTCTTATTTTTATTCCTACATCATGAAAAGACATCAGGCAAAAATCTTATGACAGTCATCAAACATCTACTTACGCTTCATTTGTATCTGTTGTAAAAAAGCAAAACCTAACAATTGATGTTTTCATCTGTTTATAATTTGATTAATTCGGTCAGATGGAGCTCGCCAAAACTCCGGTTTTGTATTTTTGTCCGTGTTGCGAAATTATAATCATCCGTGTGTGTGTCAATATTATTGTCATGGCTCGGTTCTTATCATTGCTATTTCAACAATTCGAGTGCATTCTTAATCCTTTTCATCGCTTCTATAATCAAATCATTTGAAGTTGCATAGGATATTCTTACACAACCCGGTGTACCAAAAGCATTGCCGGGCACCACAGCCACAAGCGCATTATTGAGCAGATACATACACAAATCACCTACATTCTTAATGACATTTTTCCCATCAGATTTCCCGAAATAGTAACTCACCTCAGGAAAAATATAAAATGCGCCATGTGGAACATTGGTTTTAACACCTGGAATCTCCCTGATCAAATCAAGGATCAAATCTCTCCTTTCCCTGAATTTGTTGAGCATTTCTGTGGAGGGTTTTATTTCCATTGCTTTTTCGGCCGCTTTTTGTGTAATGGAACTTGTGGCTGAGGTAAATTGTCCCTGTAATTTGGTAGCTGCTTTTGCTAAAGCAGGGTGGGCAGCCATATACCCTAATCGCCATCCGGTCATGGCAAAGCCTTTAGAAACTCCATTGATAACAATCACCCGGTCCTTTATATCACTAAATTGTGCAATGCTTTCATGATTTCCACTAAAATTTATCAGCTCATAAATCTCATCAGATATGATATAAACATGGGGATACTTTTTAAACACATTGGCCAGTGCTTCAAGTTCTTTTTTGCTGTATAAGGAACCGGATGGATTGCAAGGACTTGAAAAAAGAAAGAGTTTTGTGTGCTCTGTAATGGCTGCTTCCAATTGATCAGGTGTAATTTTAAAGTCTTGTGCAATTCCCGTTTCCAGAAAATGTGGTTTGCCCTCAGCCAGGGTTACCATCTGCACATAACTAACCCAGAAAGGAACCGGGATAATCACCTCATCTCCAGGATCTACAAGGCAAAGAACAGCATTCATCAAAGACTGTTTGGCACCTGTGCTTACAACAATATCATCGGGTGAATAATCCAGTTGATTATCTCTTTTTAGTTTTTTTGAAATAGCGCTTCGCAATTCCTGATATCCATTTACGGCGGTATAAAAAGAGAAGTTTTCATCAATGGCATCTTTGGCAGCAGTTTTTATTTCTTCAGGTGTGAAAAAATCAGGTTCTCCCAAACTCAGGTTGATTACATCATATCCTTTGGAGGTTAACTCCCGGCTTTTTCTCGACATGGCAATGGTTTCCGATTCTGCCATCTTATTTATTCTTTCTGATAACTTTATGGTCATATATTTTTTAATTTAGGAGATGAATTTCAATCAGATAATATAAAATGTAATAAGTCTTTTCCGGTCGGCAAATATATGAAATATCCCTGATAAAAGATTCACCATTTTGACAATCGTTGGTGTGGCAAAGACCTTTGGAATATACCCAACAGACATTTTCAAACCCTCTTACCCGAGATAGGAGGAAAAATGACAGAAACCAAAAGTTCGAAAAATCATAAATTTCGGTTCATCATTTACAGAAAAAGCGTCAGGAAAAATTACGAGATGATTTATGTTTTTTATTTTTATTGTTTTTATATTTGATTTGCAATCAGGTGCCACTTATGTGTAATACTTGTTTTTATGGAACATAAGATTAATTTGCAAACAATTGCAATGCGCAAGGAGAATCTTTCGTTATTACATTTAACTTTACCCAAAAAAACTCATGGAAACATTTCTCAAAGCCCTTCAATTTACTTTACCTTCTATAGTGGTTTTTCTTACATCCTGGATGATACTGAAAGAGTTTTTCAAAAAAGAAAACGAAAATCGTCGATTTACGCTTTTACAGGAGAAACAAAAATTATCATTCCCGGTTCGATTACAGGCATATGAAAGAATTGTGCTCTTTCTGGAAAGAATATCCCCCGGAAACCTTATCATGCGTATTAACAAACCCAATTTACCGGTAAAACAATTTCAGCAGTTATTGATTCAAACCATTCGTGAAGAATACGACCATAACCTGTCACAGCAACTTTATGTATCGCCCGAAGCATGGGATAAGGTAAAAAACGCCAAAGAAGAATTGATACAACAGATTAATATTTCTGCAGGCAAACTTGATGAAAAAGCATCATCTACAGACCTCAGCAAAGCAATCCTTGAATTAAGCATTGCCAGGCTATCAACACGCAAAGCACTTGATTTTATAAAAGCAGAGGCGAGGAAATTTTTATAAAAAACCTGAAGCGGAATTTCTTTAAGCAATACAGCAGATTACCGGATAGAGGAATTAATGTGCGTGACACCCACCAGACTATCGAAAAAATCTCCTGGTTTTCGGTGGTAAATATAGATAGAATAATTGTTTTCAGTAAAAGAATGACTGCCTTCAAATTGGGTAAGATCCGCTGTTTCTTTGCCATCCTCAAGAAAACCATACATGTAATCGTAAAAACCTTGTTTGAGCAGCAGGGTAAGTTCATATCCTGAGCGCTGATAATTGTATTTCATTTTATTGAGATCAGTGAAATTCCAGTCTGTGAGATCACCCATTACATAAACATTTCCCTCAGAAATCGGTTTGGAAAGCGCAAGAAAAAAATCAACATATGCATAATCGCTTTCCAGAAAATCATTATCGTAGTCTTCTGTTTTGATCAGAAATTGCCCGTTAATATCTTCTCTGCTGGTATATTGGAGAAATTGCCTGCTTTGATCATTTAAAAGCTCTACCAACCAACCATTTCTACCCGTGGTAATACTATTAACATTCAGACTTCGGTATCGCAAGCTTTTAATATCAAAACTTCTGAATTCATTCACACCCCTGAATAAATTTTCATCTTCGTAATCATAGATCAATTCATTTCCCTGCACCAATCGGGGCTGAAGGTCATATATTGCATTATCCCACCTGCCGTTTTGCGTAATCACCACTCTAAGATCGCGGTATGGATTTGAAACATTGTACCCTGAAGTATTGATCGTAAAATCAATTTCCTGGTGGGTTTTCCTGTGCTTCAGATTGGTTGCCTGTTTTACCTCGGCATTAGCTGTAAGATGTCTTTCAAAAACCATAAACCTTTGGGTAAGCACTACATCATCCGGGTCTCCATCAACGAAAATTTTCAATATATAATTTCCGCTAATTAGAGGTTTCATGTTCGGGTTTGGAATCTCAAGATGATAATGCGTATAAGGCACCCTGGTGTTTATAGAAAAACTGTAATCCTCGATCCGATCTTCATAAAAACCCTCAATATATTCATATTGCTGCAGATCTGAAGGTTTCCACATAGCATTGCAATGTACAATAGTGTAAGCATAGTTTTTAAAATCAGCATCCATGTCGTCGAAACGCAGAACCAGTTTTTCTAAAGAATTCATCTCTATTATTGGTGGTGATAATTCCCAGTTTTTGCGGTTAAACAAAACACTTTTTATGTTGTTTTGATAAACAAAATCACCATATTTCATAAAGTTCTTTTGATAATAATCCTCATCTGGCGGTTGATTTAAAAGGCTTTCATCACTAAAGTCATTTTCTTCACCCAATGAAGAAAAAATTCCATTATCATTGGAATTTGTGGCTTCTGAAATCATAAAAAAAACAAAAAACAACAGAATTGCACTCAACCGGATGGATTGAATTGTATTTTTTCTCAAAAGTAAAAGAAAGTTATTATGGAAAAAAAGTTGGTAATGCTTCATCACTTATACATAGTTAATTATGTTCATATTTCAATGGATTAAACGAAAATCATGAGGTAAAAATATTTCAAAGATGTAAAAATATCTATAATTTAGCTGTAAAAATAGTCTTATATAAGCAAAAAAGAAATGTCAAAGGTAATCAAGATTAAAAAAGGGTTGAATATTCCTCTGAAAGGCGAGGCAGAAAAAATTCTTAATTCTGCCCCCCGGTCATCTCATTATGCTGTTTTCCCCATTGATTTTCACGGGCTAACACCTAAAATGATGATCAAAGAAGGAGAAAAGGTAAAAGCAGGTTCTCCTTTATTTTTTGACAAATACAACGACAAAATCATTTACACCTCCCCTGTTAGTGGTACATTTAAAATTTTGGTCAGAGGAGAAAAAAGGCGAATTTTACGCACGGTAATTGAAGCAGATGCAGAGGACAGTTATGTAGATTTTGTTGCTGAAGAACCTGGTTCATTAAGCAGAGAAAAAATTCTGGAAAAAATTCTTCAAAGCGGATTGTGGCCAGCCATCCGTCAAAGACCTTATTCTATTGTTGCCAATCCTGATCAAAAACCTGATGCTATTTTTGTTTCCGCCTTCGACACTTCACCATTAGCCCCAGACATGGATTTCATTGTCAATGGACAGGAAGATGATTTTCAAAAAGGGTTGGATGTGCTCACCAAACTTACCGATGGAGACGTACACCTGGGAATACACACTGAAAAGACAAAGAACAAAGCATTTGTTGATGCCAAAAACGTGAAGATACATTCTTTTAAAGGGCCCCACCCCTCAGGAAATATAGGAATTCAAATTCACCATATTTCGCCCATTAATAAAGGTGACCTTGTTTGGTATATTGACATTCAACACCTGATCATGCTCGGAAGGTTGTTTTCCAAAGGTATTTATGATGCACGGAAAATAATAGCCCTGGCAGGATCAGAGGTTTTAAACCCCAGATATTATAGTGTTACAGATGGTGCAACGATAAAAGACATTGTTCAAAACAATGTAAGAAAAGAGGAGGGTCTTCATCCACGATTTATCAGCGGTACAGTACTTACAGGTACCAAACTGGAAGACAATGATTTCCTGAGATATTATGACGATATGATAACCATCATACCTGAAGGTGATCAACCTGAAATGTTTGGATGGATAGCACCCAATTTCGACAAATTCAGTGTTTCCCGTACCTTTCCCTCTTCCCTGATACCCGGTCAGAAGTTTCGGCACAATACGAATATTCGCAGTGGAGAAAGGCCGTTTGTGATCACCGGATTGTATGAAAAAGTATTACCCATGGATATAATGCCTATGCAATTATTGAAATCCATTATGATCAACGATATTGATATGATGGAAAAATTAGGCATTTATGAAGTAGCACCTGAAGACTTTGCCCTGTGTGAATATGTTTGTCCTTCGAAAATAGAAATCCAGGAATGCATTAGAGAAGGACTCGACACCATGAGACAGGAGTTTGCATAGTCTATTACAAATAAAAATGATAACACACAACAAATGCAAAAGCATTTATTAACCTTAAAAGGATTATAAAATTGAAAGCATTGATAAATTTTGTTGAAGAAAAAGTAAAACCCAATTTTGAAAAGGGTGGACGACTTGAGAAATTCTACCGCCCTTTCGAAGCCTTTGAAACATTTCTGTATGTGCGGGGAGATGTTACCAGAAAAGGTGCCCATATCAGAGATGCTATAGATATGAAACGTACCATGGTACATGTGATCATTGCCCTGATACCCGCCCTCCTTTTTGGTATCTGGAACGTAGGTTTTCAGCATTACAAAGCACTGGGACTTGAAGTTTCTTTTATGGATCAGGTAGTTTTCGGACTGATAAAAGTTCTTCCCATTGTTATTGTGAGTTACGTTTCAGGTTTGATAGTTGAATTTATATTCGCTACAGTAAAAGACCACGAAGTAAATGAAGGATTCTTGGTATCGGGTATGTTGATACCCTTAGTTTTACCTGTAACTACCCCGTTATGGATGGTAGCTGTTGCCACTATCTTTGCAGTTGTAATTGGGAAAGAGGTATTTGGTGGTACGGGTATGAACATCTTAAACCCTGCTCTGCTGGCACGTGCATTCCTGTTTTTCGCTTATCCTTCTTATCTCTCAGGTGAGGTATGGATAGATACAACGCTGCAGGAAGGGCAACAACTCGTAGACGGTTTTTCAGGAGCAACCGCCCTTGCCATTATGGCATCTGGAGAAGGAACACTATTCAGTGATTATAATATGTTTATGGGGTTCATACCTGGATCAATCGGTGAAACTTCCATGGTGGCAATACTTCTGGGTGCAGCAATTCTGATCATTACCGGAGTGGGGAGCCTGAAAATAATGGCTTCGGTGTTTGCCGGAGGTATGTTTATGGGATTGGTACTTAATGCATTTGCCATTAATGATTTTATGGCCATGCCTGCTTACAAGCATCTGATCATGGGAGGATTTGCCTTTGGTGCCGTATACATGGCCACCGATCCGGTTTCTGCCTCTCAGACCGAAGTAGGCAAATATATTTATGGTGCCCTTATAGGCATCCTTACCATCCTTATCAGGGTGGTGAACCCCGCTTACCCGGAAGGAATGATGCTCGCCATCTTGTTTATGAATGTGTTTGCTCCGCTCATTGACCACTACGTGGTACAGGGCAATGTAAAAAGACGATTGCGGCGCATGCAAAATATGAAAGTACAAACCAATACAGGAATCACTACTTAAAAATAACTGAAATGAGTAATAAATATGTGTTTATGTATGCATCTGTAATGGTGATCGTGGTGGCAATTGTGCTTTCCACAGCATCAACATTACTTAATCCTCTGCAACAAAAAAACATGCGGATAGAAAAAATGCAAAACATCCTTTCCACCATTGAGATCAGTGCCAGTAAATCAGAAGCAATTGAAATGTTTGATCGCTACATTACAACTACAAAGGTGCTAAATAGCAAAGGAGAGGAGGTTGAAGGCGATGCTTTTGAGATAGATCTCAAGGAAGAAAACCGAAAGCCAGTGGATCAAAGAAAACTACCTCTGTATATAGCAGATGTAGAAGGCGAAAATTTTTATATTGTACCCATCAGAGGAACAGGACTATGGGGTCCGTTATGGGGTTATCTGAGTTTCAGAGGAGACCTTACAACCATAGCAGGTGCTAATTTTGACCATGCAAGCGAAACTCCCGGACTGGGTGCTGAAATTGCCGATGAACCCTTTGAAGTCCAGTTTACAGGAAAAAGAATATTTGATCAGCAGGGGAATTTTAATCCACCGGTAGTTGTAAAAGGTAGTGCACCTGATGATGACCCCTATGCCGTTGATGGGATAAGCGGTGGAACAATCACCTCAAATGGTGTTACAGATATGCTAAGAAATGGTTTAGAAGTTTACGAACCTTATTTTAAAAAACAAAAGATATCCATGCTATGAGTGATACACAAGAAAATACACCCAAGGAAAAACTTTTTTCAGCAAAGAATAAAAAATTACTCAGTGACCCCATAGGCAAGGACAATCCTATCACTGTACAGGTGCTGGGAATTTGCTCTGTTCTTGCTATTACAGTTCAGTTAAAAGCCTCATTGGTAATGGCCATTTCAGTAGTAGCTGTGATGGGATTTGCCAATGTTATTATTTCGCTGCTACGTCATGGAATTCCGCCTCGGATCAGAATTATTGTACAATTAACGGTGATCGCCTCTCTGGTAATTCTCGTCGACCAGGTTTTAAAAGCCTTTGTTTATGACGTGAGCCGCCAATTATCAGTTTTTGTAGGATTGATCATCACCAACTGTATCATCATGGGTCGCCTGGAAGCTTTTGCTTTGAGCAATAAGGTTTGGCCCTCGTTTTTGGATGGTATTGGTAATGCTGCCGGTTATGGCTCTATTCTGTTGCTTGTAGCAGCCGTCAGAGAATTGTTGGGTTCAGGAAAGTTAATGGGATACCAGGTGATACCCAACTTTATGTATGATATCGGATATGTTGATAATGGTCTGATGATTCTTCCACCCATGGCGCTTATAACTGTAGGTGTAATCATTTGGGTTCAAAGAAACAACAATCGCGAACTTGTTGATGTAAGCTAGAAACATCACATTACAAACGAATTCAATATAAATCAAAAAAAGAATTATAATGGAAGAGTATTTAAATATTTTCGTGAAATCAATTTTTATTGATAACATGATCTTTGCCTATTTTTTAGGAATGTGTTCTTATCTTGCTGTTTCCCGTACCGTTGAAACATCTGTTGGACTGGGGCTGGCCGTTATCTTTGTTTTAGGGATAACAGTACCTGTTAATTATCTGCTCGAGAATTTTGTTCTGGGCAGTGGCGCGCTTACCTGGATCTCTCCCCAATTTGCCAATGTAGATCTTAGTTTTCTCACCTTTATCATGTTTATTGCCATTATTGCTGCTATGGTTCAGTTGGTGGAGATGATCATTGAAAAATTCAGTCCTACACTATATAGTTCACTGGGTATTTTTCTGCCACTTATTGCGGTAAACTGTGCAATACTTGGCGGTTCACTTTTTATGCAGGAGAGAAATTATGCCAATTTGGGTGAAGCGGTTTCCTTTGGATTAGGAAGTGGCGTTGGCTGGTTCCTGGCCATTGCCGGTATCGCTGCTATACGCGAAAAAATCCGGTATTCAAATGTTCCTCCGGCTTTGCGTGGGCTGGGTATAACTTATATCATTACCGGACTAATGGGCATTGCCTTTATGAGTTTCATGGGAATTGAACTTTAATTTATTAACTTAATGGAAATTAATCATGCTGTTTTTGCTAAGTAACAATATGTGGGTAATAACCCTCAGTGTTGTGATGTTTCTGGGAATAATGTTGTTGCTTGTTGGCGTCTTATTATATGCACGTCATAAACTTGTTCCAAGCGGACCGGTTAAAATCAATATAAATGAAGACAAAGAAGTAGAAGTAAATTCGGGAAGCACACTGCTTTCCACACTCTCCGAACAGGGCATTTATTTGCCCAGTGCATGTGGTGGTGGTGGTACCTGTGCTATGTGCAAATGCCAGATATTTGAAGGTGCAGGCGATATTCTACCTACAGAGGTTGGTTATTTTAGCCGCAAAGAGATTCAGGAAAAATGGAGGTTATCTTGCCAGGTAAAAGTAAAACAAGACCTGAAAATACAAGTACCCAAAGAGATATTTGGCATCAAAAAATGGGAGTGCGAGGTAATTTCCAATAAGAATGTAGCAACTTTCATCAAAGAATTTGTAGTAAAACTCCCTGAAGGAGAAAACCTGGAGTTCCAGTCCGGTGGATATATTCAGATTGATGTACCCGCTTGCGAGGTAGATTTCAGTAAAGATATTGAAGTGGAAGGAGATTTCCGCGAAGATTGGGATAACCTGAAAATGTGGGATTTGAAAATGAAAAATCCTGAACCGATATTCAGGGCATATTCTATGGCCAATCACCCGGCTGAAGGAAATATCATCAAGTTGAATATCCGTATTGCCACACCTCCCTGGGACAGAGAAAAAAACCAGTTCATGAAAGTGAACCCCGGAATCTGTTCTTCTTACATTTTCGCCCGCAAACCCGGTGATAAGGTAACCATTTCTGGTCCTTATGGTGATTTCTTCATCAAGCCTACAGAAAGAGAAATGGTTTATATTGGTGGAGGAGCAGGAATGGCTCCTTTGCGTTCACACATTTTTCACCTCTTTCATACCTTGAAATCAAATAGAAAAGTATCTTATTGGTATGGTGCCCGGTCGAAAAGGGAAGTTTTTTATGAAGACGAATTCAGAAAAATAGAACAGGATTTTCCCAATTTCAAGTTTCATATCGCCTTATCTGAACCACTGCCCGAAGACAACTGGAATGGATATACCGGATTTATCCATCAGGTTGCGCTCGATAATTATCTGAGCAAGCACGAAGAACCTGAAGAAGTAGAATATTATCTTTGCGGACCACCGATCATGAACGAATCGGTACTAAAAATGCTCGACAACCTTGGTGTTCCCGAAGAAAATATAGATTTGGACGACTTCGGAGGATAAAAATAATACAACCCCGGTCAAAATGCCCGGGGTTTTTTATTTAATTTTGCTCCTTATGGAAAAATCATCAAATTCCCAGGCACGCAAGGTTATTTTAATCGGGTTTATTGCCAATCTTGTTCTTACCATCATCAAGATTGTTACCGGAATTTTGGCCAAGAGTACAGCAATGATCGCAGATGGAATTCATTCTATCAGCGACTTTGCAACGGACCTGGTAGTTTTGGGAAGCCTATCGGTGGCTGGGCGCCCCCGTGATCATAATCATAAATACGGACATGGCAAAGTAGAAACCCTCGCTACAGCTTTTGTGGGAATTGTGTTGATACTGGTCGGGGCAGGTTTGCTCTATAGTGGCCTATCAAAAATATATTCTGTTTATCAGGGAAGCACAATGGAGCAACCCGGAATGGCTGCACTATACGCCGCCATCGGATCGATACTAATCAAAGAGTTTCTTTACAGATATACACTCAAAACAGGTAAAAAAGTAAACAGCCAGGCCGTTATTGCCAATGCATGGCATCACCGTAGCGATGTATATTCATCATTAGGAACCTTTGCTGGTATTGCAGGCGCCATATTTCTGGGAAACAAATGGGTTATTCTTGATCCTGTTGCAGCAGTGATCGTTTCATTCTTTATCTTTAAGATTGCATTCCTTATCACACGAGACACACTTCTTGAACTTATTGAAACATCATTGCCACAAGAAAAAGAATCAGAAATTTTAAATATTGCGCATGACATTGACGGCGTACACTTTCCACATGAACTTAAAACAAGGAAAATTGGCAATCATATCGCCATAGATATTCATATAAAAGTTGAAAATCATCTGAACATCGAGCAGGCTCACGATATTGCCACTGACCTGGAAAAATCATTAAGACACAAATACGGAGAAGAAACTCATATCTCCGTTCACACCGAACCTTTACATTCTCAAAAAAACGATGAATAAAATGTATAAAGTATTATTGATCATTGGAGTATCTCTGATGCTGATCACCGGCTGCGGCAACCGCCAAAATGAGATGCAGCTTGTTATCCTGAAAGGGGAAGTTTTTGGTACCTACTACACCGTTTCTTACTATGATAAAAAGGGAACCAACTATGCACCTGAAATAGAATCTTTTTTTGATTCTTTCAACGAATCACTCTCATATTACGTACCTAATTCCGTAATATCAAAAATCAACCGAAATGAAACAAATGAGGCAGATGAATATTTCTTATCTGTGCTGGAAAAAAGTCTAGCTATTGCCGAAAAAACCAATGGTGCTTTCGACCCTACCATGTCGCCACTTGTCAATGCATGGGGCTTCGGTTTTGAAAACCGCCAGAAAATGGATCAGCAAAAGATCGATAGCATGATGAGGATAACAGGTTATGACAAGGTAAGTATTGAAGGGAATAGGGTTATCAAAAAAATTCCTGAGATACAGTTTGATTTCAATGCTATTGCCAAAGGATATGCATCGGATCTGGCAGGTAAGATTCTGGAAGAAAAAGGGGTAGAAACCTATATGGTTGAACTTGGTGGTGACCTGGTAGCAAAAGGGTTAAAACCTGATGGATCTAAATGGCGTATCGGACTGGAAAAACCGGCAGAAGATATGTACGCTCAACAGGAATGGGAATACCTGGTAAAAATAACAAACCAGGCGCTGGCAACATCTGGCAGCTACCGCAAATACTATGAAGAAGGAGATCAACGGTTTTCGCACACCATCGATCCGAAAACGGGAAGGCCTGTAAAACATAACCTGCTCAGTGCATCAGTTTTTGCTAACACTTGCCTGGAGGCGGATGCGTATGCTACCGCATTTATGGTAATGGGACTGGAAAAAGCCACTGAATTTGTTGAAAACAGAGATGACCTGATGGCATTTTTCATTTTTTCGAATCCTGATGGTGAGTATGATAGCAGAATGGTAGGAGATATGGATATTATCCCCAGAAGTGAATTGTAACAGCATTAAAGATCATTCCTAAAGAGTAATATTAAATCTGTTTATAATTTGATTAAGTCGGTCAGATGGAGCTCGCCAAAATACTGACAGCATGCTTTACATACAGCGCATTATAATCATCCGCGTGTGTCATTGTTACGGTCATGGATAGGTTCATTTCTGTTTTGGATAGATATCTCAATGCATTTGGTTTGAAGGAAAGTTGGCTTCCACAGGATGCTTGACTGCAAACGCAAACATTTCTTGCTAAGGAATGTTAACTGATTACCCAAAAATAATCCATGTGGAACCTAATACAAATAACCCCGCTGGTACATAAAAATCAAAAATGATCAAAAATTATGATTACTGTAGAGCAACTCAATGAAACTTGCCGGAACACTATGGTAGATCTTCTGGGCATTGAATTCACCGAGTCCGGAGAAGATTTTCTGAAAGCAAAGATGCCTGTTGATCAGCGTACCTTGCAACCCATGGGTATTTTACACGGAGGCGCCAGTCTGGCATTGGCAGAAACCATTGGAGGTGCCGCGTCTTACAACCTGGTAGATCTCAACAAATACAATGTTGTGGGAATGCAGATCAATGCCAATCATATTGGCTCAGTTTCATCCGGCTTTGTTTACGCCCATGCAACCTTATTGCACAAGGGAACCAAAACACATGTTTGGGATATTACCATAACCGATCAGACCGGTAGAAAAATCTCAGTAAGCAGAATCACCAACATGATCATTGAAAAAATAATTTAAATTTAAGAATTACTATCATCTACATATTCATGGAAGCATTAATTTCAGAACAAAAAGGTTTAGACGAATTTTATAAGGCAGCGATGGCAAAAGGTTTTTCTTTTGTTACCTGGCGAAGCCCACAAAAAAAAATGCCCACCACTTTGCTGCAATGGAAAACGCAGCCAGAAATAATTAAAAACATTCAGGATGTTGAAGAGAAAAAAGGTTTCATCTTCGCACCTTTTGATAATCATGAACGCCATCCCATCCGGTTTATCAAACCTGAAAAAATCATTCATGGCACTAAAGATCTGGATTTTGTAAAAGACATTGATCTTTCAAACTACCCTGAGGTAAGAAAAATTGATAAGATTACAAATCACCGTGACATATCAGATCCAGAACATTTTTCTAAAAATGTGAGAACCATAAAAAAAATTATCCGTGAGAGTTCACTGGATAAGCTGGTGCTCTCGCAGTTATCACGAACAAGGGTTGGTGAAAATTTTTCACCAACCGGTTTTTTTAATGCACTCAATGAATCTTACCCTCATGCATTTGTTTATATGCTCTACATTCACGAATCTGGTTTATGGTTTGGAGCAACTCCCGAACCTTTACTGATCATAGAAGACGGAACTGCCAGCACTGTTTCCCTTGCTGGCACACGCCCCTACAAAAAAGGTGAAACCCAAAAACCCTGGGAGGACAAGGAAATGGACGAACAGGAAATTGTTACCAGCTACATCGAAAAAGTATTGCAAAATAATGAAATTGATGATTACATCAAAAAAGGTCCCTTCACATACAAAGCAGCAAATATTGAGCATCTGAAATCAACATTTTCTTTTCCGTCTTCAAAATTAGATGGAAAACTATCTAAATTTATCAACGACCTTCACCCCACACCATCGGTGTGTGGTTTACCCAAAGATATTGCCATGGAATGGATCAGTAAACTGGAAAAGCATGAAAGAGAATATTATACAGGTTATTTGGGACCTGTGAACCTCGAAAAAGAATGGAAACTTTTTGTAAACCTCAGATGCATGAAGCTTGTAGATGGTTTTCATAATTATTACGTAGGCGCAGGTATAACCGCCGGTTCAAGTCCTCGGAAAGAATGGGAAGAAACCCTCTCGAAGAAGAAAACACTGGAATCCATCATAGAATCTTTAAATACACCCTGATTATGCACAGCAGCAGAAGGGGAATAAGCGAATTGCCTTTTATCCTGAAACAAAATGGTGTTCATCATGCTGTTATTTCGCCCGGATCGCGCAATGCACCGATTGTTATATCGCTTACCCAAAATGATTTGATCCATTGCAGAAGTATTACCGATGAAAGAAGTGCCGGATATTTTGCCCTGGGGATGGCACAGCAAATCCGGCAACCTGTTGCCATTGTGTGTACTTCGGGCACAGCTGTACTGAATTATGCTCCTGCTCTTGCTGAAGCACTTTATGCACATATACCCCTTATTGCCATTACAGCTGACCGACCACAGGAGTGGATAGACCAAAATGACGGACAAACCATCAGGCAAAACAATATTTTTGACCCGGTGGTCAAAAAATCATTTCAACTGCCCGTGGAAACCACGAATGAGAGCGATTTATGGTTATTCAGAAGAACTCTTGCCGAAGCATTGCAAACAGCCAAACAAGACCTGTTCGGGCCTGTTCATATCAATGTACCACTGCGTGAACCCCTTTATGATCCCTTACCAGAACCAGAGAACTTACAACCTGCCATAAAAATCACCCAACCATCATTTACGCTTACCACTGAGAACGTTAGCACTTTCTCTGAACAATGGAAGGCATCTGAAAAAAGACTCATTATTTGTGGTATGTACCAGGAAGAGATCCCCCGACAAGTCCTCCAGGAAATTGCAGGCGATAAACAGGCCGTGGTGATAGCAGAAAATATTTCCGGCATTGCAAACAGGCATTGTATTGATAACCCCGACCGTTTCATGGCGTCATTAAGCGAAAGTGAAAGAAAAAACTTTCAACCCGATTTGCTCATTACAATGGGAGGTGCAGTATTGTCGAAAAAACTCAAACAGTATTTACGCTCCTATCCCCCCGCAAAACAATGGCATATCAGCCGGTCTCCCAAATTTATTGATACCTTTCAGTCATTGTCAGTCCTGATAAACCTGCCACCGGTTACCTTTTTTAACCAATTAAAGAGAGATAAAAATGATTCGAATGACTATGCAGGAAAAGCATTGGAAATATACCATAAAAGTTTTGAAAAACATCTCCATTTTCTAAACACTATCCCATTTTGCGACCTATATGTTTTTAATGAAATATGGCAAAACCTTCCCGAAAACATTAATCTTCATTTGGCCAACAGCACACCCATAAGGTATTCTCAACTTTTTGCCACACGTAGCAATATCCATTATTTCAGCAACCGGGGTGTTTCCGGGATTGATGGATGCGTTTCTACGGCAACCGGTGCAGCCAGCATAACAGACAATCTGAATATTTTGTTAACCGGAGATCTTGGTTTTATCTACGATTCCAACGGATTATGGAACAACCACCTCCCAGCCAATCTCAGGATTATTGTTCTGGATAATAATGGCGGAAATATTTTTAAGATCATCGATACAGGAAGTGCCTCCGAAAGGGTTCGTGAATTTCTGGAAACTCCTCATCATGTAGATATACAGAAACTCTGTATGGCATTTAACACAGATTACCTTCATGCCGGCAACGAAAATGAATTGTCAGAAGTTTTACAAGGTTTTTTCAAACCAAACCCACGTCCTGTTGTTCTTCATATAACAACAGACGGAGACCTTTCCGCAAACATATTCAAACAATATTTTCAACAATTTTCAAAAAAATGATGAGCACTGACAGAGATTGGAAAACCCTTAAGGAATACTCAGAGATAAAATTTGAGATTTTTGAAGGCATTGCCAAGATTACCATCAACCGACCCAGATATTACAATGCTTTTACACCGGATACCATACAGGAAATGAAAGATGCTATGGTGATATGCCGTGAAAATCAAGAAATTTATGTAGTGGTGATCACCGGAGAAGGAGACAAAGCCTTTTGCAGCGGTGGCGATCAAAATGTAAAAAGCATTGGTGGATATGTAGGAAAAGATGGTGTACCCCGACTGAATGTGCTGGATCTGCAACGCCAGATACGCTCCTTGCCCAAACCTGTTATTGCTATGGTAAACGGATATGCCATTGGCGGCGGACATGTGTTGCACGTTGTATGCGATCTCACCATAGCCTCTGAAAATGCTATCTTTGGTCAGACCGGCCCCAAAGTTGGCAGTTTCGACGCAGGTTTTGGATCTTCTTATCTTGCCCGCCACGTAGGACAGAAAAAAGCCAGAGAAATCTGGTTTCTTTGCGAACAGTACACTGCCGAAGAGGCACGTGAGATGGGAATGGTAAATAAAGTGGTGCCTTTTGACCAGTTGGAAGATACCACCGTGGAATGGAGTAAAAAAATGATGCAAAGAAGTCCATTGGCGCTGCGTATGATCAAGATGGGACTGAATGCTGAGCTCGACGGGCAGGCAGGCGTGCAAGAGTTAGCAGGTAATGCCACATTGCTTTACTACCTCACAGAAGAGGCACAGGAAGGAAAAAATGCATTCCTGGAAAAAAGAGCCCCGGATTTTAAAAAATACCCCAAATTTCCATAAGTAATGTGATTAAAAACAGGTAAATTTGTAAATGGTCTTTGCATAAAAACACCAAAAGGGTATTTCCTGCAATCACCAGGTAAAATCAAAACCCCTGACAATTTTCAGAAAAATGAATAAAATAAGAGCGTGGATAGAAGCAGCCAGACTTAAAACACTGCCCCTTGCATTGTCCAGCCCTCTTTTGGGGAGTTTCTTTGCTTATGCTCATGGTTCTTTTCATGGGATGGTTCTGATCCTGGCTATTTTCACCACCCTTTTCCTTCAGATCTTATCTAACCTTGCCAATGATTATGGTGATTTTAAAAGTGGTGCCGACAATTTGGAAAGAATAGGGCCTCGGCGGTTGGTTCAAAGTGGCATGATCACCCCTTCCGAAATGAAAAAAGGAATCATCCTTACAGTCTTCCTGGCATTGCTATCTGGTTTGTTACTCATATATTTCGGTCTGCGTGGACACGATATGAAAACGATTTTTGTTTTTATTGGTACTGGTGTAGCTGCCATCATAGCCGCCATTACCTATACTGTTGGTAAAAATCCCTATGGATACAGAGGATTGGGAGACATTTCCGTGTTTTTATTCTTTGGTCTTATCGGCGTATTAGGCACCTATTTTATGCATACCGGACTGCTGAAACCCTGGCTGATCCTACCCGCAGCATCCATCGGTCTTTTGAGCGCCGGTGTTCTCAACCTCAACAATTTGCGCGATTATGAAAGCGATAAAAAAGCACAAAAGAACACGATGGTAGTTTGGATGGGTAGCCAAAAGGCAAAATACTATCACCTTGCACTGGTTGCCGGTTCGGTTGTTGCAGGTACCCTTTATGTGATATTCAATTACCAGTCGGCCTATCAGTTTCTATTTATTCTTACCCTGCCCCTGCTTATACAAAATATTATAGCAGTTTTTCGCCATACCCAACCTATGCAACTCTATCCCGAACTGAAAAGACTCGCCCTTTCCACCCTTGCCTATGCCCTGTTCTTTGGACTGGGCGAGGTGATGTGATGTGATGCGAAAGTACCCGGCAAAACAACGATTAATAATTCCCCTGCTTCTTTTTATAATCACAAGCAAATATTGACAAAGGAACTTTTTCAGTTGCCGGGGTTTTCTCACAACTCAACAATCTCTTTGCGATAAATTATTTTTTTATTGGGAATATCATAAATTTCCATTACCGGCGTATTGGGGTTCAGTCTCTGCTGTTCAACATATCTTGCCAGGGCAGGGTACACTTTCATTACCCCAACCATAAAAGATAGTTGTCCCCGATAGGGAAACTCAGTAACAACAAAATCACCGTATGGTGCGGTCTCTACTTTAAATTCACTCTCGAGCATGGGTATTTTATCGGCGTGCGCCTCAGGCAAAATACATCCCACATCCGATCTGAGTTCTTCGGTTGCCACCTCAGCAGGATTATCGTAATAGATTCCAAAACCCTTAAAAGATTCTATTTCGTATTCCGATAATAAAATCTGATAAATCTCATCTGTAACCTTACCGGTTTGCGAATAATCACCTTTTAGGGATCGGTACACCAATGTTTCTCCCCCACCCTGTCTTACTTCAAAATCAATTTTGGAAAACCCACCATAATAAGCGTAAATGGCAACCAGGATAAGAATAAGGGTAAGAACAATGCCTAAAATAATTCTGGATGTTTTCATGTGTGTAATTTAAAATTTCAAAATTCAGACGATATGGTCTTATGTTAAAAACAATCTTATAAGTAAAATGAAACGCTGGATTATCGAAAAAATCATATTCCAAAAATGTAAAAATGACTAAGTATACTTATTTTTGTCTTTCAGTGTTACAAAGCACTCCCGATCATTCACAAATAAATGAACCGGGCATGACAAAGTTTTTGAAACACACGCGGATGATTATAATTCGTTACATGGCAAACATACAAAACAGTATTTTGGCGAGCTCCATCTGACCTATTTAATCAAATTATATTCAGATAAAAGCAACTCCTTTTTCAAATATGACAAACATATTCATTGTAAAACAACTCAATCGATATGAAAAATACTGAATAGTATTCTTTGAAAGTTTTGGATATTGAATGTATACTGCAAAAATAAATTTTCCTGGTATATGAAATTATTTTTTTTGCGAAAACATTTTCAATCAGATTGAAAAACCATACATTTGACACCAAATAAACTACTCACTTCTTATTGATTTTATTGAGATGAACTCCAGGATTTTGTTTTCTTATTCTTTTTCCATCTTTACCCTCATCTTATTCTCATCAACTGTTTTTGGTCAGAAGCTGAAGCCGGGTTTTAACAGCACTGAATATCGCGATATGCTATTGATTGCTGAATTCACAAACAATCACGATAGTACAAAGCTTGCCGGACTTACCCATCCGGCAGATTACAAAAAAATATACCGGTCGGTGTCCATGGGGCTGGATCATTTATGGGAACTATGGATGCGACAAGACGGCCTAGCTGTGATCAGCATCAGAGGCACCACTCCCAAAACGGAAAGTTGGCTGTCCAATTACTATGTAGCAATGATACCTGCCAAAGGATCGCTCGTATTATCTGAGGATAAAACTTTCAGTTATCAAGTAGCAGATAATCCTAAGGCAGCAGTTCACACAGGGTGGATGATCGGTATGGCTAGTCTCGCCATTGATATTTTGCCGCGGATCGATTCGTTGTACCAAACCGGAACACGTCATTTTATGATCACCGGACACAGTCAGGGAGGCGCCATCAGTTTTTTGCTCAACGCGCATCTTCAACATTTGCAAAAGCAGGAATTACTGCCTTCCGATATCCGTTTTAAGACCTACAGCAGTGCAGCTCCCAAACCCGGCAATTTGTACTTTGCTTACGATTATGAGATGCTAAACCGCCAGGGATGGGCATTCAACGTGGTAAATACGGCCGATTGGGTGCCAGAAACACCGCTTACAGTTCAAACGATCAACAATTTCAATGAAATAAACCCATTCAAAAATGCCCGGAAAGGTATCAAAAGTCAAAAATTTCCGGCACGCCTTTATCTGATGCATGCCTACAAAAGATTATACAAACCGGCAGAAAGAACAAGAAAAAACTATGAAAAATATCTGGGCAGGGCCATCTCAAAACAAATCATGAATTTCTTGCCCGAATTTGTGCCTCCCGAATATTATGAAAGTGTAAACTATTCCCGTGCCGGACATACGATTGTTTTGAAACCTACCGGTGAATATAATCGAATTTTTCCTGATGATCCGGAAAACCTTTATGCACATCATCTTCCGAAAAACTATCTGTTTCTGATAGATGAATACTATCCAAAGAAATGAAACAGATTTACTTTTATTTCTGATTGACCATTGTAAAACTATCCGGGTATAGGCTATTGAAACAGAACAAAATGCAGCAACCTTTTAGGGGTTTTAGTAAACCAGGGAAAGAAATAATCCTTCAAAAAAAAAGAGGTGCACACCCGTTACAGGTATGCTCCTCTTTTTTGCTGGCAAAGATTCTTTCGATTTTGCTTCGCCTGTTAGTCTTCAGTCTCGTATTCTTTCAGAATATCTTTTACGCCATCCGTAGTAACGCGGCCATAGGTTTTATCGCCTACCATTACTACAGGTGCCAGTCCGCAAGCACCTACACACCGCAAGCAGGTAATAGAGAACTTGCCATCTTCGGTTGTTTCACCCACAGGCACCTTCAGAATGCGTTTAAATTCATCAAGTACCTTTTCTGCACCCCTAACGTAGCAGGCAGTACCTGTACATATAGAAATAGGATAACGTCCGCGGGGCAACATGGTGAAAAAACTATAGAAGGTTACTACCCCGTAAACTTTCGCAACAGGTATGTTTAACCCATCGGCCACTACCTCCTGAACCTCTGCGGGAAGATATCCGAAAATCTCCTGGGCTTTATGCAAAACGTTGATGAGCTCTCCTGCTTCGTTGTTAAACGAATCGCATACTTCATGGAGCTTCTTCACATCACTTTCCTTTAACTTTAATTTTACTGAAGTCATGATTCCGTATATTTTTTTAAAAGTATTTTATTTAATAAATACAAACAACTGTCTGGCAATGCCTGTCAGATGCCTTCATCGAGAAATACCTGCTTTTTCCTGGCAAAGTAGTGTGTGTGGAGCAATTTGTGGGCTTTTTCACTACCAGGTTTCGACAGATATTCGTCGTAGAGTTTGATGATATTGGGATTTTCATGGGATTTTCTGAGTTTCTTACCCTTGTCTTCGGCATAAATTGCTTTCGACCTTGCTTTCAGAATAGATGAATCGCCATGGTGTAGCGGCTGACCACCACCACCAATACATCCTCCCGGACAGGCCATGATCTCAATGGCGTGAAAATCGGCTTCTCCGCTTTTCACTTTATCCAGAAGTTTGCGGGCATTGCCCAATCCGTGTGCTATTCCGATTCTGATTTCGGTTCCGTTAAAATCAACCGAGGCGGAGCGGATGCCATCAAATCCTCTTAACGCTTCAAAATCAACGTTCTCAAGTGTTTTACCGGTATGAAGTTCGTAGGCAGTACGCGTGGCAGCTTCAATTACGCCCCCTGTAGTACCAAAGATCACAGCTGCACCTGTAGATTCACCCAGCGGATGATCAAAATCCTCATCAGGAAGGGAAGCAAAATCTATATTTGAATTTTTGATGAATTTAGCCAACTCTCTTGTAGAGATAGAAAAGTCGACATCAGGATTGCCTTCCACAGAAAATTCTTCCCGGGTACATTCATATTTTTTAGCCACACATGGCATGATGGAAACCACCACCATATCCTTGCGATCAATCTTTTGTTTTTCGGCAAAATACGATTTGGCAACTGCACCAAACATCTGTTGTGGAGAACGGGCAGTAGAAGGAATATCGAGCATATCAGGGTAGTTGTATTCAAAGAAGTTTACCCAGCCCGGGCAACAGGAGGTGAGGATGGGTAATTTCACCTCTTTATCACCATCCATATATCTTGTTAACCGATCCAGCATTTCGGTGCCCTCTTCCATAATGGTAAGATCAGCAGCAAAATCGGTATCAAAAACAAAGTCGAAACCAAGCTGACGCAGAGCAGCAACCATTTTGCCTGTTACCAGCGATCCTGGTTCCATGCCAAACTCTTCTCCCAAAGCAGCTCTAACAGCAGGAGCAGTTTGCACTACAACTGTTTTTTTGGGATCGGCAAGGGCAGAAATTACATTTTTGGTATGGTCAACCTCTGTAAGGGCGCCTGTTGGACAAACAGCAACGCACTGTCCGCAATAGGTACATTCACTGTGATCGAGATCGCGTTCGAAAGCAGGTGCCACAACAGATTCGAATCCACGGTGAATTCCTGAGAGTACCCCTACAGTTTGAAAATCGTTGCACATGGTTTCGCAACGGCGACACATGATACATTTATCCATATCACGGATAATAGCAGGTGAAAAATCTTCCTTGTATGTTGATTTCTCTCCCTGGAAAGGGATATCGCGAACACCCAGTTTGATGGCCAGATCCTGCAGGTCGCAGTTACCTGATTTGGCACACACCAGGCAATCGAAGGGGTGATCAGAAATCAATAGTTCCAATACGGTACGACGGGCATTGAGCACCCTCAGTGAATGCGTTTTCACTACCATACCTTCTGCACATTCTGTGGCACAGGAAGGGGCCAGATTACGGCGTCCTTCAACCTCTACCACACAAATACGGCAACCGCCGGGTTTATGCTCTATATTGAGGTCGGTAAGATTCATGTAGCACAAAGTTGGAATGTCGATATTTAACTTTTTCGCTGCATGATAGATGGTCGTACCTTTTTCTACCTCAACAGTTCTGTTGTCTATATTTAATTTTATAAGTTCCATTATTTATTTCCTGTTATTGTTATTAAATTACGGCTATTGCGTTAAACTTACATTTTTCGAGGCAGGCACCGCATTTGATGCACAGAGACTGGTCGATAACATGTACTTGTTTTCTCTCTCCGGCAATACAATTTACCGGACAGTTGCGCGCACATGCAGTACATCCTACGCAATTTTCGGGGATTACCTCATAGCGGATCAATTCCTTACAAACTCCTGAAGGACATTGCTGGTCTTTTACGTGGGCAAGGTATTCTTCGTAGAAGTTATCGAGCGTTGAAATAACAGGGTTGGGAGAAGTTTGCCCCAAACCACAGAGGGAGGTATCTTTGATAACATTGCAAAGATTGCGCAGTTTATCAAGATCTTCCTCTTTTCCATTGCCTTTGGTAATGATATCGAGTTGTTCATAAAGGCGCTTGTTTCCTACACGACAAGGGGCACATTTTCCGCATGATTCTTCAACGGTAAAATCGAGGTAAAACTTGGCAACAGACACCATGCAGTCGTCTTCATCCATCACAATCATACCTCCTGAACCCATCATAGAACCGGCAGCAAGCAGGTTATCAAAGTCGATGGGTATATCAAGATGTTTTTCGGTAAGACATCCACCTGACGGACCACCGGTTTGTATCGCTTTAAACTTTTTGCCTCCCTTGATGCCTCCGCCAATCTCGTAAATCACCTCGCGAAGGGTAATACCCATGGGCACTTCAATCAATCCTACGTTGTTGATCTTACCCGCCAGGGCAAAAACCTTGGTACCCTTTGATTTTTCTGTTCCGATGGAAGCGAACCATTCGGCACCTTTGGTAATAATAACGGGTATATTGGCATAGGTTTCCACATTGTTTACATTGGTGGGTTTGCCCAGGTAACCACTTTGAGCAGGAAACGGGGGTTTAAAAGTAGGTTCGCCTCTCTCACCCTCCATTGAGTGGATAAGCGCAGTTTCCTCCCCACAAACAAATGCACCGGCTCCATAGCGTATTTCTATATCGAAATCAAAACCACTGCCCAAAATATCTTTTCCAAGCAAGCCGAGTTCGCGAGCCTGATTCAAAGCGATTTTCAATCGTTGAATAGCCAGTGGATATTCTGCTCTGATGTAAATCAAACCCTTGGTGGCACCAATACAAAATCCATTGATCACCATGGCTTCTATTACGGTATGAGGATCACCTTCCAGAATAGACCTGTCCATAAAAGCACCTGGGTCGCCTTCATCGGCATTACAAACAACATATTTTTGATCACCATTTACTTTGCTGGCAATCTGCCATTTGATGCCTGTAGGAAAACCACCGCCTCCTCTACCGCGCAAACCTGAATCTATAACGGTTTTGATGGCCTCTTCGGGTTTCATTTCAAGTAAAACTTTGCCCATGGCTTCGTATCCGTCAGCTGCCAGATATTCATCAACGTTTTCCGGATCAATCATACCGCAGTTTCTTAAAGCTACACGCAATTGCTTTTTATAGAAACCCATGTGCTTTGAATCGGGAATCATTTCCTTGTTGGTAGGATCTTTATAAAGAAGTTTTTTTACACTTCTTCCCTTTATCACATGTTCTTCCACAATGGCTTTGGCATCCTTGGGTTCTACCGAAACGTAGAAGGTATTATCAGGGATCATTTTCACAATGGGACCCTTCTCGCAAAAACCAAAGCACCCGGTGGTAACCACCTGTACTTCATCCTGCAGATTATGATCTTGTATTTCTTTTTTTAATCCTTCATAGAGCATGTCGCTGGCAGAAGCACGGCAACCCGTACCACCGCAAACCAACATATGCATTCTGTATTTTGCCATTATTGTTTTCCTCCTTCATTTTTTTCGTTAATGGTTTCATAGTTTACAGGGATGATTCCATCAAGCATTTCTCCGTTCTTAATATATTTTTCAATAATATCATCCGCCTTTTTCATGTCCACATCACCAAATACAAGGGGTTCCTTGCCCGGTACAGTTACCTCAACGGTAGGATCTGCATAACTGTAACCCATATCACCTACCTGTGTGATGATGGCATCAACATTCCTCTTTTCGGTTTCTTCCAGGAAAAATTCCATGATCTGCTTGGCACCTGATGCAATACCACTGGTACCCATACCTACCCTGATCAATACACGTCCTTCCGGATTATCGCTTCTTTCCCGAAGGGAGATCTTAGACTGAAGATTGCTCTTCATCTTTTTTAAATCAGCTAAAGATTTGATTTTGCTCATATCTAAACTCCTGTTTGATAAATAAATGATTGGTCTTATTATTTTATTGAATTCAGTCAGAAAAAAGATCCTCATCATCCTGATAAGATTGGAATTTTTCTATAATAAACATAATTCACTATTCAGGATTCCTTAAACTATTCTTGTTGTTAATTAATTAACAATATAACGCATAAAATAAAATGATATTATTTTTCAGGGTATTCACATCCGAAATACGATAAAAAGATGAACAATCCTGAAAAAAATACCGTCAAAGAACTTTATCGTGCTGTATATCAGTTGTTAACTATTTTCTTTGCCTTAGGAACAATGAGCAGAAAATTTTAAAATTCCGGGTATGTAAAATCCTGCGTTCCTCATTGCTTTTCAACATTTTGACAAAGATAATCCAATTAAACAAAACCCGTATGATTTCCGTGATACAAAATCGTATTTTCCTCTATTTTATACTTATTCTAAATAAGTTGTAAGTTAAATATGTTGAGAATTCCCTTACAAGTTTTGCTTCCTTTTTGCCAATAAACCTTCCTGTTACAAATATTTTATGCAAATCATCGAAGAAAGAAACTTTGTAAAATCCGGATTTCCCGGCATCAAACCATCACACACCAAATAACCAATGATATTCCTGGGTTGTCTGACAACAAGCAATCATGAACTTATTTTTCTTTTCCAGGAAACAAAAAATAAAAAGAAAGTTATTTACATGCCTGAAAAAAATCATATTCAAATAACTCGATAAATGAACTTTGTTTTTTACTAATAAGATATCAGTAAATAAAAACGAAATGTTGTTACCCAATTAACATCTCAGAAATTCTTTCAAAATGCTACTTCTGATTGCATGCGAACAAAAAAGTTATTCTCAGTGCATGTGTTTTAAAAAAAATCCACCCCGATTTCCTTCAGGTTCTCTTCAATCATTTCTTTAAGGTAACCACTAACGGAAGGTTCACTGAGCGGAATGCCCTCCAGTGCCTCCTTTACCTCACGGGTATCAAAAACAAAAGTTTGTCCGTTTTTGCTATGCTTGTAAACCCATTCGAGATCAGGATTGGAACTTACCATCATGGATATTACACCTGCCATATCTCCTAATGGGGGTCGATCATAATGTTTATGTTGAAAAAGGGCTTTCACCAGGGTACCCTTACCCAATTCTGAAGTGATCTGGAAACTTCCACCTGCCATTTCTGCATTTTGTTTTAAAAGGGGGACACCCATTCCAACATGCCGCGTGGTGCGGGAAGTAAAATAAGGATCGGTTACCTTCTTTAAAACCTCCTCACTCATCCCCTTTCCGTCATCTTCTATCAAAACGATAAATGTATTGCTTTGTGTGTCTTCCTGTATCTCAATACGCATATGGGTAGCATCGGCACTTACCGAATTTTGGGCAACATCCAGAATATGCAAAGCGAGTTCTTTCATTCTTTTTTAATTTTTGGATTTCAATCAGATGAACCCAGACATGACAACATTATTGACACACACGCGTATAATTATAATTCGCAAAATGGATAAAAATACTAAACCACATTGTTGGCGAGATTCATCTGACCGAATTAATCAAATTATAAACAGATGAAAGTCATCATCACCTTTTTTATGTGAGAGCTCATCTATCTTGGAAAAATTAATCATAGTCATTTGTTGCTTCAAAATATTCTTGTGTGTGAGTTCATGGTTGTTTTTTTATGAGTCTGTTTTTTTTTGGTACCATGCGCTTCTTCCATCCTGCTGATGCAGTGCTTTCCTGATTTCTTCAAAGTTGATCTCCTTCATTCTGAAAAATGAATAACTGCTTCCGAGATGTTCGATATAATGGGCATCGGAACCTCGCACAAAAGAAAATTTTTCCAGATAGGGAAACATTTTCAGCATTTTTTCCTTGCTGCTGTGCACAGAAACCTCTAAAGCATCGGCTTTAATATCGGGAGGTACAAAACCCAACTGACTGGTAATGCTGAATTTTGACCGATCGATATGAGCGGGGATAAAAATACCATTAAGATCACTAACTTTTTGCTGCACCTGATCGAACGTTTGGCTGATGGCGGATATCAGTAATTTATCAACTTCCTCGGTGATCATCTCCTGCTCATCTGTTACCACCTGATAACCAAAATACTTCGGATCGTTTTTTATATCGGGTAGATGGTCATCGAGGTATTTCTGAAACTGACTTAGCAACGATTCATTTTCAAAGAATGCCAGACAATGCACCTCTTCTTTTGTAGTTACCTCAGCACCACACAAAGTAAAAATTCCTTTTTTTTCTGCCAGTTTTTTAATCAGCGGGGCGTGTTTGGTGGAATTATGATCGGCAATGCCCAGAATGTCTATTCCGAGTAAAGAGGCACGTTGAACAATATTGGCAGGGCTCATCTCCAGGTCACCGCATGGTGAAAGCAATGTATGAATATGTATATCGGCCCTGTAATCTTTCATGAATGAATTACTTCAGAATTTCATAAACTTTTCCGGAAATCTCAAAGGTGCTGAGCGAAGTAGACAATACCGGAATACCTTCTTCATTGCTTTGATCGAGCATGTCTTTTTCTGGTTTATGGCCATTGACCAGAATAATGGCAGCAAGGTCTTTTAAGGAAGCAATGGCCATAACATTTTTATGCGTTTGCAGGGTAATCCATACATTACCTGTATCAGCATTTCCCATTACATCGCTTAGCAGGTCTGATACATATCCACCAGAAACAGAAGCAGATAAACCTGCCTCTCCACTCATTACTTTAAGTTCTAATTTTTCGGCAATCTCTTTTACAGTCATGATCTTATATGTTTTAGAAATAATATTTGTCGCTTATAAAAAACATGATTATTGAGTCCACTCTAAAAAGTTTATTATCCACGAACCGGAGCGAAGCGGAGCTCGACAAAGTCAATTACACGAATTGACACTAATTCAAATATTTAATATTCAGATAATTAAAAACATAGAATTTTCACGAATTTCCCGAAAACTTGTTTTCGGAGTGGACACATTATTTAAATTTTTCTTCGCCCCATACTTTTTTCATAATTTCGAGGGTCTGAGAAGCAGAAAGTTTTCCTGAGTTCTCAAGTTTTTTCTGAATATAAATACATTGGTTGAGTTCTGCCTTATCCTGCACAATATCTTCAGCAAAGGAGTTGCATGATGGTGATCCGCAAATGCCACAATCTACAGAAGGGAGAGAATTTTTTAAAGAATGTACCTGCTGCATTTTCTTCATCGCAACCATCATATCTTCATCAAGTTTTTCGATAGAACGGGGTTGAATAGCATCGATGCTGATCTGTTTTTTTAAAAAATCACGGTATTGATTGATCGGTGCGGGTTCTGTATAAAAAGGATCTTGCTCCTTCACCCTGGTTCGCACTTTTTTGGCACGCTTGCGCATTCGTTCTACTGCAAAAAAACGATTGGCACTGGTTAAGATGCCCCCTGTACAGCTTTGATCACAAGCACGAAGTTCCAGGAAATCAACATCAACATTCTCTTCATTTTCCAGTGCATCCAAAAAATCTATTACATTGTTGATCTCATCAATGGCAAGATTTTTCCCCGGCATATACTTGGCTTCGCCATAAGTGGATGCCCACATAATGCCGCTGGATTTTAACGGATCTACCGGCGGTATCTCACAAGTCTTCTTTCCTATGAATCCCTGTTTTACAGAAGTGTATACCTTATTAAATATAAAATCCATATTGATAACTCCTGTAATGGGCGACTGTTCTTGCCCAACGGGGCTTTTAACAGCTGCAATTTTGGCAGCACAAGGCGTTATGTAAAAGATCCCGATCTGTTCGGGGTCTGCCCCTTCATCAATCAATTTTTGATGGTAATACGCCGCCGAAACATCCAAAGGAGATTTCATGAGAAGAAAATGATCGGTAAGGGTTGGGAACCGAACCTGGATAAGTCTTACAATAGCCGGACAAAAAGTTGAGATCAGAGGTTTGTCATCCTGATGATTTTCAACGTATTCTATCATTTGATCTTTTAATACCTCCACTCCATTTTCTACTTCGTAGATATGATTAAAACCCAACTCACAAAGTACACTGGATACCTGGGTAGAAGATACATTTTCAGGAAATTGCCCCA
Source organism: uncultured Bacteroidales bacterium (assembly GCA_964589855.1). Taxonomy (GTDB): domain Bacteria; phylum Bacteroidota; class Bacteroidia; order Bacteroidales; family UBA7960; genus SKVR01. The sequence continues at coordinate 10,316 of CAZPVB010000011.1, read as the reverse complement.
TCAAAACAGATGGAATGAGCGCCACCCGGTGTTGGTAATTAAAAATTTCGCTGAAATCATCCTGCTCTACAATAATTGCTCCCACCGGGCAGGCCCGATAGCATTTTCCGCAATCAACACAATAGTTGTCTGTGAGTTCCGCCTTGCCCTCTTTGATACGGATAGCCTGCGTAGGGCACACATTCATGCAATGTGAGCAGCCTATGCAAACATCTTTGCGAAATTTAAGTGCATGATGGAAAACGGGACTATTGGGATTCACTACTTTAATAACTTTATGAAAACGTATGAGTACTTGTAACCAAAATATGTCAAATGGTTTTATTTATATTCACTGCTTTAAAAACATGGTGATCTGAACGGTTGTACCCTTTCCTACCTCACTGGAAATCTGAAGATCATCGGCATTTCTTTTCATATTGGGTAATCCCATTCCCGCGCCAAATCCCATTTCCCTGACCGTGCTGCTGGCTGTGGAAAATCCTTCTGTCATCGCTTTATCAATATCAGGAATACCCGGTCCTTCATCCTCCAGTACAATCACAACTTTCTCAGGATCAAAATCAACGTATATGGTTCCGCTATAGGCATGTGCGACTATATTCACCTCGCCTTCGTATGTGGCAACAACAGTTTTTTTAATGATACCCAGATCAACATTGAGTTGCTTAAGCATTTTTTTGATCTCGCTTGAAGCCAATCCTGCCCGGCTAAAGTTGCCACCTTCTATCTGGTATTCGAAATGCATAGGTAGAGATTAATGTGACTAAAAAATTGCCTTAACACCTGCACCATAAAGAATACCACAGGTTTTAAAAACCGAATACCTGCAGGAAATAATGGCTATTTCATTTTCCCTGGCAAGTGCAATTAATTCTTCACTGACCACTTTGTTGCGGGCAAATATAATACATTGAATGTCTGACATTTCAGCAGTTCTTAATACCTGTGTGTTGGTCAAACCTGTAATCAACAAAACATTGTCGTCAATTAAGGTAAGTACGTCGCTCATCAGATCGGAAGCAAAAGCTACTTCTATTTCAAGGTCTTTTTTTTCTTCGCCGCTGAGCAAGCGTGCATCCAACAGTTCAGCAATTTCTTTTATGGTCATGTGGTTATGTATGTATTGAAAACTATACGATTTGTTTTATCCCTGCAAAGGTAAACCATTCGCAAACCTAAAACAAGTATGTTGTTATTTTATTCACATCTCCAGGTACCTTATTAAAATAATCTAACCCCGGAAGTGCTACATAACAAGGGAAACATCTAAAAATAAAAACTCAAACCCCTGTTAATTTATAATAAGTCTAACTAAAAGTAAATGTAATAAGCGATAAACAGATCACAAACTGTTCAGTTTGTTGAGGATTACAGCCAGATCGGAGTATACAGAAGTGTTTTCAACAATGATGCTGTCGGGAACTTTGATAGACTGTGGCGTGAAATTCCAGATTGCTTTGATTCCCCATGCAACCATCAGATCGGCAATTTCCTGCGCTTTGGCATCGGGTGTGGTAATAATGCCAAGACGCACATTTAGCTTTTGGGCCATATCTCGGAAATCATTCAGTGAAAATATCTTTACATCATTGAGGGTAGTATTGATCACTTTATGATCGATATCGAAACCTGCTACAATATGCAAACCGTAGCTTTTTAACCCCTGGTACTTGATCAATGCTTTTCCAAGATTACCCACACCAAATAAAAAGGCCTTTTCCTGGTTGTTAAAATCAAGAAAAAGTATAATACTTTCAATGAGTTCATCTACATTATAACCGATCTTTGTCCGTCCTTTTATCCCTGTATAAGACAGGTCTTTTGTAACAAGTGTTGAGTCCATTTTAAAATTGGATGCGATCTGCCCACTTGAAACATGTGCAACATTATTTATTTTCAATGATTTGAAAAAACTCAAATAACCGGGTAACCTGCGCAGGGTAGGCTCAGGAATGGGTGCCACCTCACCATTGTTTGATTTCATTCTCATCTTACAATATATTTTTTATGCTTGTTCATTTTTCCTCATTCAATAAAAAGTTTACAAAAAACAAATATCGTCTGCATTGTGTACTTTTTTCTTTATTGCAAAATTAAACATTATAACAATATACCAAAATAAAAAAGTCATATATTGTTATTTTTTTCACAACCAAAGTTTTATTGCATTGTTTTTTCCGTAATCATTATTTTGATTTATAACAATTTAAACATGTAGCGACAAATAAAAGTTTTCATAAAATTACAAACAAAAGATTTAATTCCCGTGTCAAAAACAATAGTGCATCAATAAAAAAATAAATATTTCTTTATTGAGACTTCTCCGAAAAATCATTTTCGGTGAAGTCGTAAAAACATAAGGTTTTTCAATTGCCTGATTATCAAATTTTAAAATTAAAGTCAATTTGTGTAATTTAAACATAATTTGCTTTTTAGCGTAAGGTATGTAATTAATGACCAAATACCTTTTTAAAACCAATAAAACCCATGTGTTATATATATTTTCCAGGTTTGTTATCATTACTGCCCTAATCCATAGTACCGGTTTACAGTTTTATTTGCTGAAAATCATAAACCCCCCGGGCAACATCACAATTCACAATCTTGCAGGAGCATAATTTTTTATTGCATTTCATTGAATAATGAAGCCCGTATAAGATTGATAAGTGAAATGATTGCGAAAAAAGATATTCTGCTAAAAAAAAACCGGAGCAGACTGAAAAATACGCTGCTCCGGCGAGAATGTTATCTAGCGGTTACCACCACTCATGGTAAAAACTACTTACTGCCGGATAACCATGGAATTAATACCTTTTTTTGGCAGAATAATGCGTATGCAAAAGATCATGCGACCTATGTCCAAGAGGTTTATGAAGAAATGATTTATACACCTCAACAACTTCAGGGTTTTCATGAGATTTCCGCACTGCTTTCTTTTCATCTTCCTCATAAATAGCAGAAGCGCGTTTTTTTCTGATCTCCATATTTGTGGGTATGGGCTGACCACCACCACCGATGCACCCGCTCGGACAAGCCATGATCTCGATGAAATGATAGTTAGCACTACCATCTTTTATTTTATTCATAAGGGTTTTGGCATTGGCCAAACCATGCGCTATGGCAACATTCAACTCAACACCTTCGAGGAAACTCCATTCGGGTTTCACATCTTTTATTTTCACAGAAGCCTCTTTAATCCCTTCCATGCCTCTAACGGGCTTAATGTTCAAATTGGAAAAAGGAACCTCACGACCTGTTACGATCTCATAAGCGGTGCGCAATGCCGCTTCCATTACCCCACCGGTAGCGCCAAAAATAACGGCTGCACCGGAAGATTCGCCCAAAATGCTATCGTAGTTCTCATCCTCCAGTTTGTCGAAATCAATCCCTGCCTGTTTGATCATCATACCTAACTCACGTGTGGTAAGCACATAATCTACATCTTTGTATCCACTGCCTCGCATTTCAGGACGGTCGGCTTCGTATTTTTTAGCGGTGCAGGGCATGATAGACACTACTACCATCTCAGCAGGGTTTTTATTGATCTTTTCGGCATAATATGTTTTGGCCAAAGGACCAAACATCTGCTGAGGTGATTTGCAGGTTGATAAATTATCAAGCATATCAGGGAAAAGATGTTCCTGAAATTTGATCCATCCAGGCGAGCAACTGGTCATCATGGGTAATGCCACATCTTTTCCTTCAACCAATGCTTCTTTTAACCGGGTAAGCAATTCGGTGCCTTCTTCCATAATGGTAAGGTCGGCCGTAAAATCGGTATCCAACACCTTGTCGAAACCTAACCGGCGCAATGCAGAAACCATTTTCCCGGTACTTCTTACAGGCCCTAATCCAAATTCCTCTCCAATAGCAACCCTGGTGGCCGGAGCAGTTTGCACCACCACAAATTTATTGGGATCATAGATGGCATCAAAAACCTGATCGATATAGTTGCGCTCTACCAATGAGGCGGTGGGGCAGCGATTGATACATTGACCACAGTTGGTACAAACCACTTCGTGCATCGGTTTTTCAAGAAAAGTAGATATTTTCATATCTTTTCCTTTGTTGGCAACCGTAAGTGCACTTACTGCCTGCAGCTGAGAGCATGTGCGCACGCATCGCTGGCAACGTATGCATTTGGAGTCATCCTTTTCAATGGAAGGTGAAGAAATATCTGTTGGTGACTTATGCATTACATCCAAAAACATCCGGTTACCTGTGCGATATTCATTGGAAAGTTCCTGTAATTCACAGTTCCCGTTTTTGTAGCATATGGTGCATTCGGCATTGTGCTCTGAGAGCAACAACTCTATAATGTGTTTGCGTGCCTGGCGTACCTTCATGCTATTGGTCTGAATGACCATACCTTCAGAGACGGGCGTGGCACAGGCTGCTGGCAATACCCTGTTGCCCTCCTGCTCTACCACACATACACGACAGTTTCCGGCAACACACAAATCATCGTGATGACACAAAGTAGGTACTTTAAAATTGAGTTTTCGCGCTGCCTCCAGTATGGTGGTGCCCTCTTCAACGGAAACGGGCAAATTGTTGATCTTTAGATTTACCTTATATGTACTCATTTTTTTTGCTTATTAAGTTTTTACTCTTTTCTTTATCGGATTTTCAGGATGCGGGAAACCTCTTTCTTCCTTCACTGGCAGTTTTGTAGAAAGAAACTCCCACTCCCATCACAGGTTTCTCTAATAAATGATCTCTTCCCTGAAATTATTGATGATAGAATTGAATGGATTGGGAACAGATTGCCCCAAACCACATTTGGAAGCAATTTTCATTGTTTCGGAAAGTTTTTGCAGATCTTCGAGATAAACTGGTGGTTTGATACCTTTTTTAACGGCTTCTATACCTTTGAGCAATTGCTGGCAGCCTACCCGGCAAGGAGTGCACTGTCCGCAGGATTCTTCTTCGAAAAATTCAAGATAGTCATTCAGAATGTTAAACATAGAGCGTGTACTGTTGAAGAGCATCATGGATCCTCCGGTAGGAATACCCTCAAAGCCAATTACGGTTTCTTTAAAGTGTTTTCTTGCCACGCAAAAACCTGATGCACCGCCAATTTGAACTGCTTTGGTATCGCCATCTCCAAATTCGTTGACAAAGTCCTCCAGACTCATACCCAGTTCGAGTTCATAGATTCCTGCTTTGGGTGTATCGCCCGACACGGAGAAAACCTTGGAACCTCTGGAGTCGAAGGTACCCATTTCCTTAAATTTCTGCGGACCTTCTTTAGCAATCATCAGGGCAAAAACAAGGGTCTCAACATTGTTGATACTCGTAGGCTTACCCAGATAACCGGCAGAAGTAGGAAATGGTGGCTTGTTGCGTGGCTCTCCCCTCTTTCCTTCCATAGATTCCATAAGTGCAGTTTCCTCGCCGCAAACGTATGCGCCACTACCTGAATTGATACGGATGGTAAAATCGAAATTCAATTTTCGCATATCTTTATGAAACTGCTCAATAATCTTATGTAATTGGGGCAAGAGAAAATTGTATTCGCCCCTGAGGTATATAAAACCTTCATTGGCGCCGGTAGCTTTGCCACAAAGTGCCATACCCGCCAGTACTTTTTCGGGTGCTTCTGTTAGTATTTCACGGTCTTTAAAAGTGCCAGGCTCTCCCTCATCAGCATTACAAATCACATACTTTTGTTCTGCTTCCTCATTTTTGGCAAACTTCCATTTCAATCCGGTGGGAAAACCTGCTCCACCTCTGCCACGTAATCCGGAATCAATAACATCGAGAATGATCTCATCCTGCGAGCGGGCAAAAGACTTTTTCAGAATGTCAAGATAATCAACCTTTTCAAATATTAAGTCAACTTTTTTTATTTTGTTTTCCATCATTTTATTGTTCTTTTTGGGAATAAGTAATCAGTTTATTGTTCTTTCAGATACTTCTGAATAATCTCAACGGCAGACTTGGGGTTTACTTCCGGATAAACCTCATCGTTGATAAGCATTACAGGTCCTTTGTGACACCAACCCAGGCAATTGGCCTGTAACAAACTGAATTGCCGGTCAGGCGTTGTCTCGCCGATTTTTATCTTTAATGTATCCTGCAAAGCTTCAATGACTGCATCCTTCCCCTTCATGTGGCAGGTGATTGTTTTGCACACCCTGATGATGTTCTTTCCACGCGGAACAGTATCCATAAAAGTGTAAAATGAAGCAGTACCATACACATCAGCTGTGCTGATGTCTAACTCAGCAGCAATGGCCACCATGGCATCCTCAGACAGATAATGTTGCTCTTTGATAACTGCCTGAAGAATAGGCATAAGGTTTTCGCGCTTTTTTCCATGCACTTCTGCCTGTTGTTTCACAAATTCTTCGATTTTTGTCATAGAGTAATCCCTTTCTGTTAAAAATTTAGATTATACTTTACCTTGATTTTTTACTTTTTGCTTACTTTTTTGTTTTCTGCACCAAATATAAGAAGTGTTTTTTAATTAGAGACTTTTTTCTTTATTTATTTTTACAAATAGCACTTATTTATAAAGATTATAAATAATTTTTTCTGAAATAGAAGGATTAAGTGCTGTATTACTGATTTTTATGAAATATCAAAATAAAGAAACAAAACTTTTAAAAAGAAAATATTACGCACAATACAAAGAAAAACCTACAGAGTAAAAAAAACCTTACGTTTGCAATTATCTTTTACCGTTACTGCGCAAATTTGTTTATCATGGAAAAAAATTACCGCTATTTTATTTATCTGAGTTATTTGGGTATAAATTTTAAAGGATGGCAAAAACAACCCGGAACCCTTACTGTACAACAGAAACTGGAAGAATCCCTGTCGATACTTTTAAAAACCCCCACGGAAGTTACCGGAACCGGACGCACCGATACCGAAGTGCATGCAAGGAAATATACAGCACATTTTGATTATAGTTCTCTGCTATCGGGGGAGGAAAAAGCACAACTTTGCTATAAATTAAACCGGATACTACCACGCGATATATCCATAGAAAAAATTGTGAGGGTAAAAAATGATGCCCATGCCCGATTTAACGCTGTAAAAAGGAGCTACGAATACTACATTTGCCGGCGAAAAGACCCTTTCCTGATTGAAAGAGCCTGGCAACAGGAATTGCCTCTCAACTTTGAACGCATGCAGGAGGCATCGCAAATCCTGATGGAGTATTCTGATTTTGAAAGTTTCTCGAAAAGCAACACACAGGTTGCTAATTACTTATGCACACTTACCCAATCTAAATGGGAAAAAAGAGGGCATCTTTGGGTTTACAAGATAAGTTCAAACCGGTTTTTGAGGAATATGATCCGCGCTATTGTGGGCACGCTGGCTGATGTTGGATCAGAAAAGGTCGGTCTGGAAGATTTCAGAAAAATAATAGAGAGTAAGGACAGAAAAAATGCCGGGTACTCGGTACCCGGCTATGGACTTTATTTTTTAGGGGCAGAATATGATGAAGAAATATTTGAAGAAAGCTGATAATGTATCCCAAAGGTAATCCATCTTCCAGGTTGTGGAACGTTAGCAATTGAAACCCTCCCTGCATCAAGCACATTGGAAACATCTGCGAAAATTTTCCATTTTCTCAAACCATAAGATGCCCGGGCATTGACCAACCAGTAAGGTTGAAAATCAACAGTTGAAGTAAAAACTCCATTTTCATAGAGCATGTATCCTCCTTCCCTCTGGCGGTAAGATGCTATTACATTTACCTGCATTGATCCGGCAATATCAACATCAAATCCAAGATCTAACTTGTGCTTTAAGTGATCAAGTGCGTAATTAGAAACCAGCTGATCGCTGTTTTTATCGGCATAGATATAAGCATATTGTATCTGGGGAGTAAAGTAGGGTGCAAAGGTAAAAGGTTGAAAGCGGATCCCGGTTTCCAATCCGGCAATATTTACCTTTGTGTGATTCATGCTTCGCCAGCGCTCATCACCCGGGTTTTTCACCCAATCAATTAAATCAATACCCCACCGGTGAAATACAGCAAAATCAAAACTAAACCCATTCATTTGACTTATATAACCGGTTTCAAGAGAAATTGCTTTTTCCGGAAGCAACATTTCATTTCCCTGGTTGGTAGGACCTGAATAAAAGAGATCGGTAAATGTAGGTAATCGTAAAGTACGGTTCAGGGAGGTAAACCAACGTTGGCGGGGCGTAAAATTCCATGCAAAATCAATGCCTGGAAACAAAGTAACCGGGTCGTCAAGATCGGTATTGGTATAAATCAGTGATCCGCCTGACAGAGAGAAATGATCACGGGATATACTATGTTCTACCATCACACCAAAGCCTGAGCGACTGTAGGAGTGCGTGTAAAAATTATCTGTACCGGATTTAACCACCACAGGCTCCTCCAATTCATGTCCCAAAACATTGCTCAGAATATATTCATACCTGTAATCAAAACCTAATGCCGTTTGCCCTGCAGGGGAAGAAAAACTGTAATCTGCAGAAGCACCTGCAATATTTGTCAGATGATAATTATGCCCGTTGTACCAATCGGGAGTGTCATATCTGAAGAGCTCGAACCTGTCAGTATGTCTTCGCCAATATACTTTGGGATTGAAGTTGATCTTTCCTTCGGGTTTTAACTGAATGGATGTGAAAAATGTCTGGGTTTCTTCAAATTGCTCAGGATATACAGGTGTATAGAAACTATTGGCACCAAAGGCTTTTTGATTGAATCCGGTTTGCACATCTACCGAGAAATCACTGACCGGATAGCTCAACCGGTAAAAAATATTCCCGGATTTAAAGTCTGAATTATCAAAAGATCCGTTACTGATCTTACCCGATGTTGATACAAAATGTCCTGCTCGTCCTGTTTTGAATCCGCCGGAGACAGAAGGTACGAAAAGGCCATATTCACCGGCAACGAATGACAGTGAACCATCGGAATATCCTGGCTGCCGGGTGATGATATTTACCGCTCCGTTAAAGGCATTGGGTCCGAAAATACGGGCACCTGCACCCTGTAACACTTCTATGCGCTCAATGGATTGAAGATCAACAGGCAGGTTAAGGTTGTGATGCCCGGTTTGGGGATCGGTAATGTTGATCCCGTTGAGGAGTATTAGCGTTTGGTCGAAAGTGCCACCCCGTATGCTTATATCGGCTTGCATGCCCCATTGTCCGCGGGTTCTGATGTCAACACCACGCACATTTCCCAGCAAACTGGCCAGATCATGAACGGGTGCTTTCTCAATTTCGGGACGCGAAATTACCTGCACAATCCTCATCAACTCCGATTGAAGCATGGGGGTGAGTTGTGCACTTACCACCACCTCTTCCAGATCGAGTGTATCGGAGTTGGTGGTTTCAGGAATACGGGTATTACTTTCGCGGGCAAAAACCGGCAATACGAGGATGCTGCAACCAACCGATAACACACCAATACGTACTACTTTTTTCAAACTGCTGAAAACAGCATATGAAGTCCGTTTCCAGCGTTTAAAAGTGAGTACGTTACTGATTGTTTGTTGTGTTCTCATCCTGTTCGGTTTTTAAGTGAAAAAATAAAATTGATTAAGAAAGACTGAGAGAAACATTTCATTCTGTTTCGCTCAGTCTCTAAACTTACGAATAATAAAATTGTTTGATTGTTTTTTACCAATCATCATCGTCCCAGTCATCATAATCCCAGTCATCATCATCGTCATCATCCCATGTAGATTTGGAAGATTCAGATGAGACTCCTGAGGTGGCTTTGGTAATAGTAACGCCCTGGCGGAACAGTGTTGCGTTGTCATTTTCATCTTCCGCAAAGTCGGAAGCAGAATTAACCCATACACCCAACCGGTAATTACCCGGCGAAATACCAGCAACTTCCTCAAGATTTACCGTTTCGTTCTCAAATTCATGACTTCCAAAATGATAAATACCGTCGAGAGGATATTTTTTTACAATAATAAGATCATCTGCACTCGAACTGCCTTCGGGCAGTAAATACAGACTCACCTCAAAACCAGGTGTAATATACTGAGAATCATTACCATCAGATAATACCATAAAGTTTAATCCATGAATAACATTTGTCTCGGCATCGAATTCCTCAAAGTACATGTTTTCTTCGAGGTTGGAGGGGTAAACATTTGTATTTTCAACGGTTTGTGCAAATATTGGGCAAACCAGTGAAGAGATAAGAAGTGCAAATAAATAATTTTTCATCTGTATATAATTTTATAACACAATGATTATGAATTAAATATGAATTTGATAAGAACACGATAATGTCAGCGCTACTCGCTTTGTAATGATGCCAATAATCATCCTCGTGTGTGTCAATACTTTTGCCATGG